>JBLRXF010000033.1:0-14138 GCA_047920875.1 Haliea sp.
GCCGGATCCAGTTCCAGATACAGCACAAAGGCAGGGTGACGTCCGTGGTAGAGGACATCACGGTAGGCCTGCTTGACCGCGTGCGCCACCAGTTTGTCGCGAATCACCCGGCCATTGACAAAGAAGTACTGCAGGTCCGCCTGGCTGCGGGAAAAGGTCGGCAGCGCCAGCCAGCCGCGCAGCCGCATGTCACTGCGTTCGGTTTCGATATACAGCGCCTGCTCCATGAACGCCGGCCCGCACACCGCCGCCACCCGCCGCTGTTGCTCGGCCGTGGTGGCGGCGCCGGCCAGGTTGTGGATGAGCTTGCCATTGTGGCGCAGGCTGAAACCCACCTCAAAGCGGGACAGGGCCAGGCGCTTGACCACCTCCTCCAGGTGGTTGAATTCGGTCTTCTCGGTGCGCAGGAACTTGCGCCGGGCGGGCGTGTTGAAGAACAGGTCGCGGACTTCCACCGTGGTGCCGCGGGGGTGGGGAGCGGGTCGCAGCTGCACCTCCATCTCGCGCCCTTCGCAGAGGGCACTGCAGCCTTCGCTGCTGTCCTCGCGGTGATTGCTGGTCAGAGTCAGGCGCGAGACCGAGCCGATGGAGGCGAGAGCTTCGCCGCGGAAGCCCAGACTGCCGACGCATTCGAGGTCCTCCAGGGAAGCAATCTTGCTGGTGGCGTGTCGGGCCAGGGCCAGCGGCAGGTCATCCGGTTCGATGCCGGCACCGTTGTCGCGGATGCGGATCAGCCGGGTGCCGCCGGACTCAACGTCGATCTCCACCCGTGTGGCGCCGGCATCCAGACTGTTCTCCAGCACTTCCTTGACGACGGATGCGGGACGCTCGACGACCTCACCGGCGGCAATCTGGTTGGCAAGCCTCGGGCTGAGATGATGAATTCTGGACATGGGCCGGGGGCGCTACAGCGCTCAGGTGGTGGGAATTTTCAGCGTCTGGCCCACCAGGATACGGGAGTCACGGAGACCGTTGTGGTCTCGCAGCCGGTTCACAGGCACATTGAAGCGCTGGGCGATGCCCGACAGTGTATCACCACGGGCAATGACATACTCCTGATCGCCCTGCTGCTTGCGCCAGGCCAGCAGTGTACCGGGTGGTGGCTGGGCAATGAACCAGTCGCGGATGCCGGCATGAATGGCCTGCGCCACCTTGCGCTGATACTCCCGGGTGCCCAGCTTCTGGGCCTCACCGGGGTTCGAGATGAAGCCGGTTTCCACCAGGATCGAGGGAATGTCCGGTGACTTCAGCACCGCAAACCCGGCCTGCTCAACGTTGCGCTTGTGCAGGCGTGCCACCGTGTCCATGCGCCGCAGCACCTTGTCGCCCACTTTCAGGCTGTGGTCGAGAGTATTGGTCATGGAAAGGTCGGTGAGAACACTGGCCAGCACATCATCCTTGTCGGACAGGCGGACTCCACCCACCAGATCCGCCTCGTTCTCGCGCTGGGCGAGATAGCTTGCCGTGGTGCTGGTGGCGCCGCGCGTAGATAGCGCATAGACCGAGGCGCCATTCGCCTCCCGACGCGTGAAGGCGTCCGCATGCACGGAGACAAACAGATCCGCCTGGCGCTGGCGGGCAATGTCGCGCCGTCCCTTGAGGCTGATGTAGTAGTCGCCCGTACGCACCATGGTTGGACTGAAGCCTTCGTCCCGTTCCAGAAGCGCGTGCAGTTCGCGGGCGATCGCCATGACCACATCTTTCTCGCGCAGGCGATTGGGGCCGATAGCGCCCGGATCCTCGCCGCCGTGGCCGGCGTCAATCGCAATGATGATGTCGCGACGGCCAGACTCGCTGGCGGCGCTTTTGCGCACTTCCGCCACCGCAGGTTTTTTGCCCGGCGCGCGATCGTAGAGGTCAAGTACCAGCCGGTCTCCGGTCTGGGCACTGGCCTTGAGAGCGAAGCTGCGTGGATCCACACCCTGGGTAACATCGAACACCACGCGCAGATCATTGCCATCGCGAACGGCGGAGCGTACCAGGGAAATCGGGGTATTGGTCAGATCAAGCGTGGCAAGACTGGCCTTGAGTGTTGCCGCGGAGACGTCCAATACGATGCGATCGGGGTTTTCCAGCGTCAGCAGACGGTGCTCGGCGGGGCCCGTCAGATCAAACACGATACGGGTATGATCAGGAGCGCGCCATAGACGCACGTCGTGGACATCCACCGCCAGCGCGGGGAACACCAGCAACCACGAGAGGATCAGCCTGATCCAGAAAGCCCTGCTCATCTCACTCCAGCCGATTATCGGTCACTTGGTTCACGCACCGGGCTGCCAGCGCGCCAATACCGTCGATCCCAGAACCGATCCGGCCTGCACCCTGACCCTGCGGCTGCCGCCGGCTGGCGCTATAGTAATCGTTAAGTCCGCGGGGGGTAAAGCACCTGCACCGCGCTCAGGCCATTCAACCAGGCACAGACTGTCGGCGGCAAAGTAGTCGCGGATACCAATAAACTCAAGCTCTGCGGCATCCCCGAGGCGATACAGGTCAAAGTGGTAGACATCCAGTTGCCCAAGCCGGTACGGCTCAACCAGGGTATAGGTCGGGCTCTTCACCGCCCCGCTGTGCCCCAGGGCCTGAATGAAGCCGCGGCAGAAGGTGGTTTTACCCATGCCGAGATCGCCCTGCAGGTAAACCACCAGACCGGGCTGGCGGACCGCAGCCAGCCCGGCGCCCAGCGCAACCATGGCGTCTTCGTCGGGGACGGCGCAGCTGATCTCCTCGGCACTCATCCCAACAGGCCCCGCAGTGGCGACATCAGGTCGCTGGCCAGCAGGCCGCGCTCTCCCTGCTCCGCCGCGACGTCGGCTGCGGCACCGTGCAGGCACACCGCCATTGCGGCTGCCGCCGCTCCCTCCAACCCCTGGGCCAGCAGCCCGCCAGCAATCCCGCTGAGAACATCGCCCATGCCTCCGGAGGCCATGCCCGGATTGCCGTAATCGGACAGCAAGCGCTGGTCGCCGGCAACGATCAGGCTGCCATTGCCCTTGAGCACCACCGCTCCGCCCAACCGCTCCTGCAGCTGCACCGCGGCAGCAAAGCGATCTTCCTGTATGGCAGACGTCGTCGTTCCCAGCAGCCGTGCTGCCTCCCCCGGGTGCGGGGTATACAGCCAGTGGTTCCGGCGCCCAGGTTTCAGAACCTGCCCCTCGGCCAGCAAGTTGAGCCCATCTGCGTCCAGGACGCAGGGCAGTTGACTGGCTGCAGCAGCCTGCAGCAGCTGCTGCGACCAGCTGCCGCGGCCAAGGCCAGGGCCTACCACCAGCACATCCGCAGCGGCCAGCAAGGGCTGCAGATCCTGGCCCGAGCGCACCCCGGTCACCATGGCCTCCGGGGTACGGGAAATAATCGCAGATACATGTTCCGGTCGCGTGGCCACGCGCACCAGGCCAGCACCGCTGCGCAGGGCCGCCTCCGCTGCCAGCGCGGCGGCTCCCGCCATGCCGCTATCGCCACCCACCACCAGTACGGTGCCATAGTTGCCCTTGTGCGCCAGCGTCGGGCGCCGCGGCCACTGCGCCAGCAGCACGTCGAGATCCAGCCGCCGCCAGGTCGGCGGGACTGCCCGGTACGCTTCCAGTGGTACGGAGAGATCCGAAAGTTCCAGAGCCCCGCAGCAGTCCGGGCCGTGGAGGGTGAACAGGCCACGCTTGCAGGCAATGAACGTGACGGTGAGATCGGCGCGAATAGCCCGCCCGAGTATGCGCCCGCTGTCGCTGCAAAGGCCCGAGGGGATATCCACCGCAACCAGCGGTAGACCGCTGTTGTTGCAGGCATCTATGGCGTCGGCAAAGGGCCCGCGAACCTCACCGCCCAACCCGGTACCCAGCATGGCATCGACCAGCACGGCGCTGGAACGCAGGGCCGCGGGGCTGAAAGGCAGCACCGCGACGCCGTTAGCCAGCGCCTGCTCACGAGCGCGCAGTGCGTCGCCACCCATTCTGGCGGGGTCAGCCACCTGCAGCACCTGCACCGGAATACCGCGACGGTGGGCCTGATCGGCGATCAGATAACCATCGCCGCCGTTGTTGCCCGTACCACACATAATCTGCAGCAGCGCCGGCTGAGGCCAGTGGAGCAAGAGCTGCTCCAGGGTCGCCGCAGCGGCGCGGGACATCAGCACCGCTCCGCTGATACCGCCATGGCGGATCGCCCACTGGTCCAGGGCACGAGTCTCCGCTGCGCTGTACAGCGCCTCGTGCTCCACCCAGGAAAATTCCAGCTTGCCTGTCGTCGCCAACCTTTACCTCACACTGCTACACTGCCCATCACTGCACGCTATCGCAAACCCGCGAATTATAGGCAGATTTGACTGCCCCGGCCCAGCCCCATGGCAACGACCCTGACCCAGGAACAGCAGTCCCACCTGCGCCAACAGCTCGAGCGCTGGGCCGCCGAGCTCGGCTTCGCCCAGCTCGGCGTCAGCGACATTGAGCTGGACCAGCACGAGGCCTACCTGCAGAAATGGCTGCAGGCCGGTTATCACGGCAGCATGGACTATATGGCGCGCCACGGCGAGAAACGCGCGCGCCCGGCGGCGCTGATTCCCGACACCTGCCGGGTCATCACCCTGCGGATGAACTACCTGGCGGCAGACACCCAGCCGGAATCGGTACTGGCATCCCCTGAGCAGGCCTACATTTCCCGCTATGCCCTGGGGCGCGACTACCACAAGCTGATCCGCAAGCGTCTGGCACAGCTGGCTGCTCGACTCGAGCAAGCAGCCGGCGGTGGCAACTATCGCGCCTTTGTCGACAGTGCGCCGGTGCTGGAGCGGGCCCTGGCGGAGCGCTCAGGCATGGGCTGGATCGCGAAAAACACCATGCTGATCAATGAGCGCGCCGGCTCCTGGTTTTTCCTCGGGGAAATCTACACCGACCTGCCGCTGGCCCCTGACCCACCGCAAACAACGAAACACTGCGGCACCTGCAGCGCCTGCCTGACGGTATGCCCCACCGATGCTTTCGTGGGCCCGTTCCAGCTGGACGCACGGCGCTGTATTTCCTACCTGACCATTGAACACAAGGGCAGCATCGACGAAACCCTGCGGCCGCTGATGGGCAATCGCATTTTTGGCTGCGATGACTGCCAGCTGGTCTGCCCCTGGAACAAGTTTGCCCAACACAGCGAGGAAACCGATTTTCAGCCTCGCCACGGCCTGCAGAACAGCGACCTGGTGGACCTGTTCCTGTGGGATGAAGCCACATTCCTGGCGCGCACCGAGGGCTCAGCAATTCGCCGCATCGGCCACGAGCGCTGGCTGCGCAATATCGCAATCGCACTGGGCAATGCGCCGCCAACTCCCGCCACCTTGGCCGCCCTTGGCGAGCGCCTCAGCCACCCCTCCGATCTGGTTCGCGAACACGTTGTCTGGGCTCTGCGGCAACAGAAAGACAGGGCTGGCATCCATGAGGGCGACTGAAAACTGCCTGTCAGCGTCGACCTTCACCGCTGTCGTCCCCGGTGCCGGGAATGTCGACATACGTGGTTTTGTCGTAAAGCCCCACCTGGCCCTGAGCACCGGCGCGGCTGTGACTGACCCGGAAGACAATGTCGTGAAAGCGTATCTCGTCATCGTGCTGTAGCGCGGAGCGGCCTTTCATCGCCCGTCCATTCACTACAGTGCCGTTCGAAGAACCCAGGTCCTCGATCATCAGCTGCCCAGCGTCTAGGTCCAGGCGCGCATGTTGGCGTGACACGTGCGGACTGACGACGGCGATATCGCTTTCCAGAGAACGCCCCAGCACCAGGGAGCGGTCCACTCGGAAACTGAGTCCTGCCAGGGGGCCGGTCTCCGCGGACAGGGTCCACTCAAATTCTGTCGCCGCGTCAGTCCTGCGAAAATAGCGGGGCCGGCCGGTGACGCGGCGATCATTGAGCGGTGGCACGTTGGAGAGCACGCGCCGCTCGACAAAGGGCGCTGAGCGCACCACACCCTGGGGCGTGATCTGGTAAAACCAGGCGAGGGCAAAGGTGATTGGAAATCCGGCGATGGTCAGAACGAAAATGATCCGCGAGAGCTCGTCTCCGTCCATATCCAGCAGCGGGAACAGCACATCGATAATCTGCAGACTGCCCCAGGCCGCAATGATGTAGAAGAAACAGGTCTGGAACACTTTGCGCCGACGCAGCTCGCGGTAGAGTGTCATCATCGCAGAGTCCCTGGAGCGGCCCACAATGCCCTTCAGTTGATTCGCTGCTGCGCAAACGATGAGGCCGCCGCCGGCATGCCCGGCACAGCCCATTCAATCGATGCCCGTTTCACGCGAAGCCCCCCACCCTGAGTATCAAGCCAAGATCACACGGAACGTGTTATGCATTCCCGGACTATAGATTAAAGCAGCCCCGCTGTGAAAGCGCCGGGCTGTTTTATCTGCTGCCGGGAACCTCGCCCGCCAGCAACAGGTACTTTCGGTAGTAGCACAGCTCTGCCAAAGATTCGCGAATATCGTCCAGAGCCTGGTGGCTGCCCGCCTTGACGACGCCCTGCTCCAGCTCGGGACGCCACATTTGCATCAGGATTTTCAGGGTGCTGACGTCGAGATTGCGATAGTGAAAATAGCGTTCAAGGCGCGGCATGTGCCTGGCCATGAAACGTCGGTCCTGGCAGATGCTGTTGCCGCACATCGGCGAGCTGCCAGACGTCACCCACTGCCGGAGAAACGCCAGGGTCTGGTTTTCAGCAGCGGCCTCATCAATGGTGCTGGCGCGAACTCTGTCGACCAGGCCTGAGCGGGTGTGATGGGTGGTGTTCCACTCGTCCATGGACCCGAGCACCTGCTCTGGCTGATGGATGGCGATGACCGGGCCCTCCGCCAGGATATTGAGCTCACTGTCGGTCACAATGGAAGCGATCTCTATCACTACATCCCGCGCCGGATCCAGACCCGTCATCTCAAGATCTACCCAGATCAGCCTGTCTGGTGCTGGCATGGTGCTCGCTCTCTCCGCATCGTATTCGCCGCAGTGTAACAAATTGCCTGTACAGCGCCATGCTGGCGACCAATAATGCCGACATGAGCAAACGCAAACTGAGTCGCCAACAAAGCTGGCGCATCAGCAAGATCCAGGAAGAGCGCACGGCACGGGCCCAGCGCCGCGGCGAACGTGGCGAGGAGATCCTGGGCGCCGGCGAGCTGGGCGCAGAACAGACCGGCCTGGTCATGGCCCATTTCGGCACCCAGGTGGATGTAGAAGCAAGTAACGGCAGCAGCAGCCAGCGCTGCCACCTGAGGGCCAACCTGGACGGCCTGGTCACCGGCGACCGGGTAATCTGGTGCGCAGGTGATACAACCGGGGTAGTGGTGGCGCGGGAACCTCGCCACAGCGAGCTACGACGGCCGGATGCCTATGGCAAGCTGAAGCCGATCGCCGCCAATATCGACCAGATCCTGGTGGTGATTGCGCCCTTCCCCGAACCCCATGCCAACCTGATCGACCGCTACCTGGTGGCATCGGAGGCTGTCGGCATCGAGCCCGCGCTGCTGCTGAACAAGTCCGACCTGCTGGAGCAGGACCCGGCCCTGCGCGCGCGCATGCTGGCGCTGCTCGCCCTCTACCCGACTCTCGGCTACAGAGTGTTGGAAGTGAGCAGCCTCAGCGGCAGCCTGGCTGTTCTCAATGAGGCCCTCAAGGACCGGGTGAGCGTATTCGTGGGCCAGTCGGGGGTCGGCAAGTCCTCGCTGGTCAACGCGCTGCTGCCCGCTGCCGGCCTGCGCGTGGGAGCTCTGTCGGAATTGCGCCAAAAGGGCGTACACACCACCACCACCGCCCTGCTGTTTCACCTCCCCGCCGGCGGCAGCCTGATCGACTCGCCAGGCATTCGCGAGTTCGGTCTCTGGCACATGAGCCGGGAGCAGGTGGAGCAGGGATTTCGGGAGTTCCGACCGCTGCTGGGGCACTGCCGCTTTCGCGACTGCAGCCATGAACACGAACCGGGCTGCGCCATTCTCGCTGCGGTCGAGAGCGGCGCCATCAGCCAGACCCGACTGGCCAGCTACCGCCACATTGTCTCAACGCTGGGCCAGCCCGCCTGATCCGCGGCAGCGTTCTCCTCGGGCCCAGCAATGAGATTTCCCAGGGCCTCACCCAGGCGCGTCGGCGTGCCCGCGGTGTAGCCCGATGACCACTCCATGGCACCCTCCGGAAACAGCAGGATAACGGTCGAACCGAGCTTGAAGCGGCCCATCTCCTCGCCCTTGGCCAGGCGCACCGGCGCCGGCAGCTCGCGATAGTCTCGCTGCAGCATGGCCCGCGGTGGCGGGGCCACCTGCCCCTCCCACACCGTTTCTATACCGGCGACCACCATGGCGCCTACCAGCACCATGGCCATGGGCCCCGCCGCGGTATCGAAGTAGCAGACCAGGCGCTCGTTGCGGGCAAACAGGCGGTCGACGCCTGCTGCGGTGGTGCCGTTGACCGAGAACAGCTTGCCCGGAATATAGCGGGTCGCGGCCAGTTCTCCGGCGATGGGCATATGGACCCGATGGTAGTCCCGCGGCGACAGATAAATGGTGGCAAAGTGACCGTTGCGAAACTGCGCGGCACGGGCCTCGTCGCCCCCCAGCAGGGACCAGGTGGAATAGCGGCGCCCCTTGGCCTGCAACAGGCTGGCTTCTTCGATCCTGCCAATCTGACTGACGCAGCCATCTGCGGGGCACAGAATATCGGCTTCAGCCAGCGGGCGCGCGCCAACGCGCAGGGGGCGGGTGAAGAACGCGTTGAAGTTCGGATAGGCCTCGGGGTAGGGCTCTGCGGCATCGCTCATGTTGACACCAAAGGCCTTGATGAAACCGCTGATCATCAGGTCCTTGAGCCAGCGCGGGTGGCGCAGCTCCGCCAGCCAGCCCGCAAGTCGAGACAGCAGCTGTTGTGGCAGGAGCGCCTGCAACATGACAAACAGGGTTTTCATGGGCTTAAAGCCTCCTTCTGCGATGCGTTGCGAGTGCGGGCGGCGACATCGCGACCCAGGTACATGTAGACGGCGGGCAGTACATAGAGCGTGAACAAGGTGCCGATAGTCATCCCCGAGGCGATCACCAGCCCCATGGAAAAACGCGCACCGGCGCCGGGGCCCGAGGACAGCAGCAGGGGCACCATGGCCAGGACCAGAGCCGCGGTGGTCATCAATACAGGCCGCAGCCGCACCGAGGCGGCTTCTTCAATAGCATCGCGCTTGGCCATCCCCTCGTCCTGCAGGCGGTTGGCAAACTCCACAATGAGGATGCCGTGCTTGGAGATCACTCCGATCAGGGTGACCAGCCCTACCTGGCTATAAATGTTAAGGGTGGCACCGTTGACCTGAAACAGTGCGAGGACATTCAGGCACAGCAGTGCACCCGAAATCGACATGGGCACGGTAACCAGCATGATGAACGGGTCCCGGAAAGACTCGAACTGGGCGGCCAGTACGAGGTAGATCAGCAGCAGGGCGAAGAAAAAGCTGGCAATCAGGGTGCTGCCTTCGGTCTTGAACTGGCGGCTGAGCCCCGCATAGTCGACGCCGTACTCGCGCCCCAGCTCCTCTGCAACAATGGTTTCCAGGGTGGCCAAGGCGTCGCCCAGCGGCACCCCAGGCCGCGGCAGGCCGCTCAGAGTCACCGCATTGAGCTGCTGGAATCCAGGCAGCGCCCGCGGGGTCACCTGATCCTCCAGGGTGACCAGGGTAGCCAGCGGAATCAGCTTGCCGCTCTGGGTGCGGGTACGGTAGTTCGCCAGATCCTCCGGATTGAGTCGCTGACTCCGGCGCACCTGGGGGATAACCTTGTAGGACCGATCGTGCATGGCGAAGCGATTGACGAAGCCGCCCGACAGCAGCGCCGAGAGATCGTCGCTCAAGGTCTGCATGCTGACCCCGAGCAGGGCCGCCTTGTCCCGGTCTATGCGGATGAATTGCTGCGGCTTGTCCAACTGCAGATTCTGATCGATGAAGATGAATTTGCCGCTGGCTCGGGCGCGCGCCAGTACGGCCTCGGCGCTGTCATGCAGGACCGAATAGTCCAGTGTGCTGTTGATCACGAACTCCACCGGAAAAATGCCCGGAGAAGGCAGCGGCGGCGGGTTCACCGCGTTGACCTGGAGTCCGGCTATCGCCGCGGTGCGTGGCCGGATGGTTTCGTTCAGAACCTGAGTCGAACTGCGCTCACGCTCGCCCCAGGGCTTGAAAATAAAGCCCCCAAACGCGCCATTATTACCCCCGCTGCCGCCAGGGTTTTCGCCATTGAAGAGAAAGTTGACAGCGATTTCCGGCGTGTCCCGGGTAATTTGGCCAATCTCCGCGCTGTACTGCTCAATGTATTCCAGGGTGACGTAGGGATCCGCCTCAGCGAGGTAGAAAATCAGGCCCAGGTCTTCCGCAGGAGCCAGTTCCGCGGGCGAACGGACAAACAGGAAATAGCAGGATGCCAGGATCACCGCACCAAACACCAGCACCCCGGCGCGGTCATCCAGGACCCGGTCAAGATCCCGCTGGTAGACCCGACGCAGAGCCTCGAAGCGCTGGTCCAGCCAGTGCTCCAGACGGTGGTTGCCACTGTCATTGGTGCTTTGCAGCATTTTGGCGCACATCATTGGCGACAGGGTCAGGGCTACCACGCCGGAGATCAGCACCGCGCCTGCCAGGGTAAAGGCAAACTCCGTAAACAGGGTGCCCGTCAGACCACCGATAAACCCGATGGGCAGATACACAGCGACCAGGGTGGTCGTCATGGCAACGATAGGCCAGGCCAGCTCCCGGGCGCCCTTGAGTGCGGCCTCCGTGGGCGTCATGCCGTGTTCAATGTGGCGGTGGATGTTCTCCACCACAATGATGGCATCGTCCACCACGATACCAATGGCCAGCACAAAGGCGAGCAGCGTGAGCAGATTGATGCTGAACCCCATCAGCAGCATGAGGAACAGCGCGCCTACCAGGGACAGGGGTACCGCCACCGCCGGAATCAGCACCGAACGCATCGAACCGAGGAACAGGAAGATGACCAGGATGACGATCAGCATCGCCTCGATGATGGTGGCCTGGACCTGGCCGATGGCGGCCTCGATGTAGACGGTGGCATCGTAATTGATGCTGCCCTCTATTCCCTGCGGCAGGCTGGGGACGATGTCCCGCTCGTACACCTCCCGCACCCGGGCGATCACCTCCAGGGCGTTGGCATCAGTGGCAACGGAGATGGGCACGAACACCGCGCGCTGGTCGATCACCATGGCGGAACTGGCATAGGCCTCGGAGCCCAGCTCCACCGTGGCCACGTCCTGCAGCCGGACAATGGTCCCGTCCTTTTCCCTGAGCACCAGCTGACGGAATTCTTCTGCGGAGGTGATGTCGGTATTCGCCTTGAGCGTCACCTCGACCATGCTGCCGCGAGTGGCCCCCACCGCCGAGAGCACGTTGTTCGACTGCAGCGCCACCCGCACATCGCTGGCGGTCAGATCCAGCGCTGTCAGCCGCTCGCTGTCCAGCCAGATGCGCATGGCGAAGATGTCGGTAGTATCCGCGCTGGCGCGCTGGACTCCGGGCAGAGTCGCCAGTTTGGGCTCCACCTCCCGGATCACGTAGTCCGCAACCCGGTTGATCGGCAACTCGGTGCTGGAGAAAGAGATGTACATGGTGCCCACCTGCTCCCCCACCGCGAGGGTGAGCACCGGATCCTCGGACTCCCGGGGCAGTTCGTTGCGCAGCTTGTTGACCTTGGTGACAACCTGGGTAAGCACTTCGTCCGGATTGGCACCGGTGCGCACATAGGCCGATATCACGCTGAGCCCGCGCGTGCTGTTTGAGGTCAGATAGTCGATATTCTCCGCGGTGGCAATCTCCCGCTCCAGGGGCGTGGTGATGAACCCCTTGACCAGCTCCGCGTCGGCGCCGGTGTAGGTGGTCGACACCGTAATCACCGCGTTCTCCAGCAGCGGAAACTCGCGCACATTGAGCTCCCCGGCAGCGCGCAAACCCAGCACCACCAGGAACAGGCTGATCACGGTGGCCAGCACCGGCTTGCGGATAAACAGATCGGTGAAGGCCACGGTCAGCGATTCTCCGGCTGCGGCTGCAGGCTGCTCGCCGGGGGCGAAGCGTTGTCGACCTGCACCGGCACACCGCCATCGAGCTTCAACAGGCCGCTGGTAGCCACAATTTCACCGGCTTCCAGGCCTGATGCAATGGCAATCATGTCGCCGCGGGCGGGGCCGAGCTCAACAAAACGCTGGCGCACAGTGGCCTGACCATCCTTGTCATCGAGGACAAAAACCGAGTTCCCGTAAGGCCTGTAGGAAATCGCGGTCGCCGGCACCACGATCTGGTCAGCGGGCTCCCCGAGGGGCAGGCTGACCCGAGCAAACATTCCCGGCCGCAGCAGCTCGCCCGGGTTATCGACCACCGCCTGCAAGGCGATATTGCGGGTATCAGGGTCCACTGCGGGGGCGATCGCGTTCAAGCTACCGGTAAATGCTGCCGGCTCCAGAGCCTGGACCCGGGCCTCCAGGGCCATACCCGGCCGCAGTTGCGCGATGTAGCTGTCCGGCAGGGTGAAGTCGAGATAAAGCTGCTCCAGCGCCTGCAACTCGACAATCGGATCTCCGGCCAGCACATAGGCGCCCGCATTGAAGCGGCGAATGCCCAGTCGGCCGGCGAACGGCGCTCGCAGCGTCTTCTGTTCAATCCGCGCCTGCTGAGCCGCGACCCGGGCACGGGCCTGATCGAGCTCGCTGGCGCGGCGATCCAGTTCAGACTCGGAGATGTTGCGCTCACGCAGCAGGGACCGGGCGCGCGCGAGCTCTGCAGCGGCCAGGGACTGCGCCGCCTCCAGCACCGCCAGTTCAGCCCGGTCCGGTGCCGCGCTGAGTTCAAGGATCGCGTCGCCAGCAGCGACCGTGGCACCGTTGTCAAAATTCACCCTGGCGATAATGCCGGGCACCTCCAGCGCCAGCTGCGCGCCATTGACCGGGGCCAGGGTGCCCACCGCATCGACCGTCGGTTGCCAGCGCACACGTTGCGCCGCCGCCGCCGTGATAGTCACCGCCTGCCGCGGCATGTTGTCCATGGCCTGATTCATCATCTGCTGCCCATACCACTGCATGCCAAACAGGCCGCCAAATACCAGCAGGGTGGCCAACAGCATGAGCCACATGCGCGTGCCGAACAGGAACTTTTTCATGAATATCCAGCTAGAAACCGAGAAGAGGCGCCCAGGACAAAGCCGGGCGCCTCAATCATACTGATTCGGGAGCCGGAGTGAAACTCCGCAGGCAGGGCCGCCCGGGCAGGGCCGCGCCCTCTGCTGCGCTAGAGGTTTTCCTCAGCGAACGCCGCCAGCCGTGAGCGCACGATACCGTTGACATGCATGATGCCCGCATGGGGATAGGCCTTGGTTTTTTCCACCAGGTAGGTGAGACCTGAGGTCAGGGGCGAGATGTACTTGTTGTCGATCTGCGCCAGATTCCCCAAAACCACGATCTTCGAGTCCGCCCCCACGCGGCTGATGATCGATTTCAGCTGGAACTGGGTCAGGCCCTGGGCCTCATCGATGATGATGTAGGCGTTGTTGAAAGAGCGTCCACGCATGAAGTTGAGCGACTTGAACTGGATATTGGCCCGCTCTTTCACATAGGCAATGCTGCCGTGGCAGGACTCGTCGGTACCGTGCAGGATCTCCAGGTTGTCGTCGAAGGCCGCCAGCCAGGGGGCCATTTTCTCCTCCTCGGTACCCGGGAGGAAGCCGATGTCCTCGGCGATCGGCGGCGTCGAGCGCGCGACAATGAGCTTGCTGAAACGCTTCTGCTCCAGAATCGCATGCAGGCCGTAGGCCAGCGCCAGCAGGGTCTTCCCGGAGCCCGCAGGCCCGGTCATCACGGTCATGTCGACGCTGTCGTTCTCCAGCAGGGACATGGCCATGGCCTGTTCCAGATTGCGCGGCGCCAGCCCCCAGAAGCGGCGGTGCAGCAGCTTGTCGCGGCTGTCGCAGCGCAGGTAGACGAAGTCGCTGTCGATGCGCTTGACGAAGGCCATGAAGTCCTGGTCGTCATAGACGAACATATTGGGGTAGGCCGTGGGCAGGGAGCGGCGCGGAATCCGGTGCAGGGTGCAGTCACCCTCACGCAGGGTGTCAACCTCGGAGATCCCGGACCAGAAGTCCCCTTCGATG
>JBLRXF010000034.1:0-14093 GCA_047920875.1 Haliea sp.
GACACTCACTTCTACCTGTCCCACACCTTCTCAAAATTCGAGGACGAGGAGAAACGCGACACCCTGGGGATTGAATATGAGCGCTACACCGTCGATTCCACCTCCCTGCAAAGCGTCGCCGGCCGCGCAACCATCCAAAAAGAGTTGCGCAACCGTACCGTAGAAAACACCATCAACTCCACCGCCTTCGGCGGCAGCCACCAGCTGCAGGGTGGCATGGCCGTCGACTATACCCTGGCCTATACCAAAGCCGAGCAGGAGTACCCCAAGCGCGACTACTTCCTGTACCGGGAGGCCAGCCGCCCGGCGCTGGCCATTGACTTCAGCAATCCCGACCTGCCCCGGTATTCGATACTGGACGGCGATGGGCAGGTGGTGCGCACAGACTTCAACTTTGCGCCGGAAGACTACAATTGGCGCCGCTATGAGCGTCGCTTTGGCGATGCCCAGGACAAAGAGCAGTCCTACGCGATCAACCTCTCCATTCCCGGCGAGATGAACAACGCCTACAGCACCCTGAAATTCGGCGGCAAAGTCCGGTTGCGGGAGAAGTTCAACGACGAGGACCGCTTCCGCAATAGTAGAGGGGAAGGCGCGCCTGCGTTCTCTGACGTCATTATCGGCAGGCAGTCCTTACCCTTCGGCGGCCGCTACAACAACGGCCCCAAAATGCGCAGTGACTTTGTCTCGACCTATGGCCCAATACTTGAGAACGAAGACTATCTCCCACGCGTAGCCGCATCAATCACCTCCGACTTCGAGGCCAGTGAAGATATCTATGCGGCCTACGCCATGCAGAAGCTGGAATGGGAGCGCACTTCCGTGGTCTACGGAGTCAGAGTCGAGCACACCAGCACCGAGGGCTCGGCCGCAGAATTCGATGACGACCTGGAGCTGGCAACCCCACTGCAGGAGAAAAACAGCTACACAAAGTGGTTCCCCAGCCTTCACCTGCGCCATGAGCTGGACAACAACGTCATCCTGCGCGCTGCCTACAGTACCGCCATCAGCCGGCCCAACTTCGCCGACCTGGTGCCCTACTTCATTGTCGAGGACAGGGTCTCCGGCCGCGGTTCCCTGGATATCGGCAACCCGGACCTGGACCCGGCCTACGCGCACAATTTTGACCTGCTGGCCGAGTACTACATCGAGCCCCTGGGCCTGATCTCCGGTGGCGTGTTCTACAAGGACATCAGCGACCCCATTTTCAAGTCCCGGACCACGCTGACTGAGGGTGACTTCGCTGGCTTCCGCCGCACGCGGCCAGAGAATGGCAGCAATGGTGAGCTGTATGGCGTGGAGCTGAATTGGCAGCAGCGCCTCGACTTCCTGCCCGGTTACTGGGGTGGACTGGGCTTCATTGCCAATTACACCTACACCGAATCCTCCGCCGATCTGCCTTTTGGCGCGGGCAAAACGGACCTGCAGGGCACCAGCCGCGACAGCTACAACCTGGCCCTGCAGTACGATCTGCAACGCTTCAGCGTCCAGCTGGCTTACAACTACCGCAGCGAATACGTCGATTCTTTCGACACGGCAGAGCCGGAACTGAACGTGTTCTGGGATGAGCGCGGCACCCTGGACCTGACCGCCAGCTACGACATCAGCGAGACCTTCACCGTGTTCCTGGAAGCCACCAACCTGACGGATTCCGAAGGTCGCCGCTACCAGGGCAACACCTCCCGTGTCTACGAGGTTGAGAAGTTCGGCGAATCCTGGCTGATCGGCGTCAGGGCCAACTTCTAACCTACCACTGCGCAGCCAGGGATGGCCGCGGAATCTGAAGGACAATCGTGTTAGCAATGGCCCGCCCTCAGGGCCAAAACTTCGGAAAACCGCTGCACCAATCCGCAACCGATCCGTGAGGATCGCTGCTGGAATGGCACGGAACTGATCATGCCCTGAGATACCGGTATGATGGGGCCATCCAAACCGACCCGCGGTGGCCGATGTACCCCTCCGATACCTGCCCGGAACTGGCAGCGCTTCAGCTGGCAAACCCCCACGTTCGCGATCTGGCGTGGGCCTGCTTTGGCCCTGCTCTGCTGCAAGTGGCAGAACTCCCAGCCGGGGCTGGGGTCACGGACACGATGCTTGCGCTGACCACGACCAGGGCAGCCTGGCTGCGGCAACTGGACCGGCAACCCCAGCCGCTGCTCAGCTGGCTGGAGGCACGCCCGGCCACACGCCTGGGCCTGTATTTCGAGCGTCTATGGCAGTTTTTCCTCACCGAAGACAGCGAAACCGAACTGCTGGCCCACAACCTGCCGGTACGGGTTGACGGCCAGACCCTGGGAGAATTCGACTGCCTGTACTACTGCCGCCGACGCCAGCGCCTGGTGCACCTGGAACTCGCGGTGAAGTTCTACCTGGGCTATCGCCGCACCATCGAGGGCGCAGACCAGAGCGACGCAGCCGAATGGTTGGGGCCCAACACGGTGGACCGCCTGGACCTGAAACTGCAGCGTCTGCTTGAGCACCAGAGCAGACTGTCGCTGCATCCGGCGGGGCGCGAGCTGCTGACAAACCGGGGGATGGAGCAGCCGCTGCGCGAGATCGCCCTGCGCGGGGCCCTGTTCCAGCCAGCGCGGGACCCGCTGGCGCCGCCGGCAGGTTACAACGCAGCCCTGCCGATGCCGCACTGGTACTCGCTGCCTCTCTGGCGCACCCTGGTGGCCCCGAACGCGCGCTTTGCCATACTGTCGCGGTTGCGCTGGTTGTCGCCACTGCTACGCGGCAGCGATTCGCAGGCATCGGAAGATCTCAATGGAAAGCTGGAGCAGTTTTTCTCTCGCGGCGGTCGTCCTCAGTTGATCGCCGAGGTCGATCGGCAGGGGTGCGAAATCCGGCGCTTCTTCCTGACCGCTGGCAGCTGGCCCGGCTAGTCAGGCTGCCCCTGCAGCGCGGCCACGTGACGGCCCGCCAGGCGGCCGAAAAAGCTCCCGTCCCCCAGCGATATCCCGGAACAGTAGCCCTCGCCCCAGCGCGGCAGACCACAGCTGGTGCGGCCGGCGGCATACAATCCGGGCACTGGGTCACCATCGGCATTCAGCACTTCGCCGCTGGATCGCGTCAGCAATCCGCCCAGAGTGAAACCGGTAGCCGGGTAATCGGCTGCGCCGAAACTCAGGGCTGCGAAAGGCGGCTCCACCAGGGGCCGCATCCACTTCGCGTCCTTGTGCAACACCGGATCTTCGCCGGCGGCGGCGTAGCGGTTGTAGGACTCCACCGTATGCACCAGCTCGCCCGCAGGCAGGCCCAGCTCTTCCTCCACTTCGGCCCAGGTTTCGCCCACCGCGGCGATGTGGATATCCGGGTTGAAATCCGGGCGCGCAAAGATGCCATTGTCCATCAACAGCCAGGCACGGCCATTGGGCTGGCGCATCACATAGCGGGTGGCGCGGCCGTGGTAGACGTCCTCGTTAATGAAGCGCTGGCCGCGCTCGTTGACGAAAATGCCAAATACCATATTGTCCGGCGGAAAGGACGGCTTGGTGGCGAAAAATTCTTCCATGTGACTGACTGCACCGCCCACGGACATGCCCATGCGGATGCCGGAGCCGTCATCGTTGCCACCGCTGGTCGGGTGGCCGGCGGCCTCCAGAGCGGCGGGCGCAAACCGCTGCAGCATGTCCGTGTTGCAGATGAATCCGCCCGCGCACAGGATGACGCCCTTGCGGGCGCGCACATAGCGTACTTCCCCGTCTATACGGGCGACGACACCCTGGACAGCATCAGTCGCGTCAGCCACCAGGCACAGGGTGCGGGCGTTGTAATGCGCCTCGGCGCCCGCCTCCAGCGCCCTGGCCGCGAACGCGTCCATGACGATGCGCCCGGCACCCATGCCTTCCATCTGCGCGGCGTGAGCCCGGGGCGCGGGTTTGGCGACGGTGGAAAATGGCCAGGCGGCCTCGCTGCCGGACCAGATCAGGGTGTCGTCGGTCACCGGCTCCAGCCACTTGCCCGGCAGGAAGGTGCCCTTGAACGGGATGCCCTGGGCCCGGATCCACTCGAAGTGGTCTACCGCGCCATCCGCGTACAGGCGCACCTTTTCAGCGTCTGCGCCGGGACCGCCGCTCAGCAGCAGGTATTTGAACAGCTCGTCGGGACTGTCGTCGAAGCCGGCATCCCGTTGCACCGAGGTACCGCCGCCCAGGTAGAACTCGCCGCCCGAGAGGGCCGCGCTGCCACCGTAGGTGCCGGCCACTTCCAGAATGGTCACCTTCGCCCCCGCGCTGGCCGCTTCAATGGCGGCACAGGCGCCGGCAATGCCGAAGCCAACCACGATGACATCGGTTTCAATATCCCAGTGCGGCACCTGATCAAGGCGGCAGGGCGTAGCGGCGGAAAATCGGGGAGTCACGGGCAGGTTCCTCTCTAAAATCAGGCAAGACTGCGCAGCAATATGGCGGCAATGAACCGGATTTGCAAAGCAATGGCGCAACAGGCTGGCGCCGGTTCAATATGTGATTCCAGCTGGCGTTAGCGCCGTCTGCCCAGTACCTGCTTGCCGATGTGCACGAGACCCCTGGCCTGCGCCAGTAAGGTCGACACTACCGGGCCACCGCTGCCCGCCGCCTCCAGGCGCTCCCGATTGAGCTGGGCCGAACGCGCCTGCCCCGCCGCCTCCAGCAGCAGATCCTGCAGCACGTCGACGTTCCAGGTCGGCTGCGCCGGCGGCAGAGCGAGCGCCAGGCCAGGCTCCTCCGCGGTGCAGCCAATGGCCTGATGGCTGTATTCGAGCGCCTCCAGAATCGCCGCGGCCTTGGGCTTATCCGCCGCTGCAAGATCATAGGGTGGCTCCCACTCTCCCCGGGGTGGCAACAGATCGTTGTGGGTTGTTACCAGCAGCAGAGGCGGCGGCAGCCGGCGCGGATGGGCAGAACCCCAGTCTCGCCAGCGATGCAGGAAATCATGGTCCAGCGCCTTCGCGGGCCGGTTGGCTGCATTCACCAGCAGCAGGAGGTCGGCCTGCGCGGCGGCTGCCAGCAGTTTGTCACTGGCAGCCACATTGCCATCCAGACCCGGGCTGTCAACGAGCATCAGCGCCGTGCCATTGGCCAGTTCCAGCGGGTAGCGGCGAAACCCGTCGGTGCTGGGCAGGCTGTCGACTTCGGTCACCGCACCCCGGCGCAGCGCATTGACCAATGATGACTTGCCGGCGTTGACCTGCCCCAGCAACAGTACCGTCAAGGGCTGCAGGACCTCCGTCTGAGGCGCTTGCTGCTGCTCGCGCCAGGCCGCCAGTTCACGCTCGGACAGCTGCAAGTGACCGCCATAGAGATCAATGGCGACCTGGATGACCTGCTCAAGCAAGGTGAGCTTGAGATTCTGCTGCACCTGCGTGCTCAACTCATCCAGCATACCTCCCGCCAACCGTGAGCCGAGTTCACGCAGAATACCTGAAGCGGGATTGAGGCCAATACCGGCCAGGCGCAGCCAGGGCGAACTGCGCTGATAGAGACGATGGGCACGCTCACCCCGGCGCCAGTAGCGGCGCAGATCCGAGATACGCAGGCGACGGGCCATGGGCAGCTGTGCCAGCACGTCCGCGCGATAGCGATGCGCGCAGGTTTCCAGCATCAGCAGAAACTCTGGCGCACTGAAGGCATACTCCGCTTCGGCGTCATCGGCATGGTAGCAGCGGGCCACAAAGAACAGCTGCTCCATGGCCAGCGCGGGCATGTCTTCCCAGGCCACGGCCGCGAGATCCAGCTCGACAATGCGTTCCCGCGCCTTGTCCCAGACGACTTCATCCTGGGGCGCCCAGTCGGGTCGTGGAGCGAGATGACTGACTGCAGCTGGGGGGAGCGAGGCACTGTCCGCCCTGGGGCGCAGCAGCCAGCGACCGCCAAGGGTCAGCAGAGCGAGCAGGAACAGGCTGCCGCTGAACCACAGCATCCAGCCATGCTGCCACAACCAGACCAGGCCCAGGACCAGCAGCACCAGTGCGGGCAGCAGCCACAGCAGCAGGACCGCCAGGTAAAGCTCTGCCCGGCGCGCACCCGATTGGGCCCAGAGTGTACGCAGCCACTTATTCTTCATGCCGCGCCTGCTCCGCAACCGCCTGCCCCCTCTGCCGGCCACTGGCCAGCGCATCCCGATACAGCGTCCGCAGGGCCTGCGGATCCGGAGCCTGGCCCTGCTGGCGCTGGTAGAGGTAGTAGCAGGCAGCGCGACCGATTGCCCAGGTGCTGGCATAACTCACCGACATCGACAGGGCGGTCCCCACCAGTTGACCCCAGCCCGGGACCAGTTTCCCGACCTGCCTGGCACCGTGACTGAGCGCATACTTGAGGGCAACGCTGGAGCCGAGGGCGCCGGCAAACTCGGAAAAACTGCGCCGGTCCCAGGCCATGCCATAGCGGCGCGCCAGGCTGTGCAGCAGCTTGCCCTGCACCAGCGGCACCGAGGCCAGCCCGACCACCGGCACGGCATCGCTGGCCGCCGCGGTCGCGGCGTACCAATGGACTTCCGCTCGCAGATTCTGAAAATTTGCCTGTTCCTTGCTGTCGGCGCGCTGCTGCTGCAACCACAAACCCAGTTGCGGCAGTTGGTCTGCCAGCAGCGTGCGCAGCTCCGCCGCTCCATTGTCGACCACAGGATCCTCAGCACCGACAAGACTGAAATCCACCACACAGTGCCCAACCGGGGCGCCCCAGGCCTGCTGCAACGCCGTCTGCTGGTGTGCCAGTGCACGGGCGCGGGCAGCCTCCCCTGGCAGCAGATCGCGGCCTGTATACACAACCAGAATCGCCTCCCTCCCAATATGCGGGAAACGCCTGCATATGGTCTGCAACAACTGCAAAACCGGACTCTGTTCCGGATCGTCGAGGCGTATGACCAACAGCAGGGCGTGGCTGCCTTTTGCCAGCGTAGCGACATCGGCTTCGGGGTCATAGTCCGCTTCCCCCAGCCCGCGGGTATCGATAAACCGCACTATGGGGTGCGCAACGGGGAAATCGTAGGCGTTCGACGTTGCGGTACAGGGGCGGAAACCGTTGCCGATAGCGGCGCTGCTATCGCCCGTCAGCTGCCGGATCACCGACGTTTTTCCGGCCCCGGTCTTGCCCAGCAACCAGATGACCGGCAGCGGCAGAACATCGTGCACGGCCCGCAGCGTCTCATCCGCAGGCGGATTGATGACGGCGGCGTAAATGCGTTCGGCAAAGCCCTTCATCCTGACAGCCCATCCGGGTCGGGCGCTGTGCCCTGCACCCTGCCCCCATCCCGATAGAGGTTGAAGATTTCGCCTTGGCGCTGCTCGATATCGCTGAAGACCTGTACTGCGATATCGCTGTAGTGATTGGCCAACACCTGCTTGCGAGCGTTCTTGTACTCATCGATAGCCGACAGCAACTCTTTGCGCATCGCATTCCGGTTAAGCGCTTCGTCAACCTCATTCAGCGCGAGGTCCGTGGCCAGCCAGGCGGTGCCAACCAGCGCCGGGATGCAGACCCAGGCCATGGGACCACATAGCGCGCCAGATCCGCTGGCCTGCCCGGCGGTCGCCGCCTTGGCCCCGGTCCGCGCCATCACCCCGGCCACGATGCGCTGCATGCCCACCCGGCTGACCGCTGCCGCCCCCAAGCCCGCGGCGGCGCGTCTGGCTACAACGCCCGCGGCGACGCCACCGCCCACCCACGAGTTATTCCCCAAACCCGCGAAGCTCAGATCGGAAGGCGGCGGCGCCAGGCACTTCGCACTCGCCACCTGTCCCCGCAAAAACGCCTCGTGCTCGGCATAGGCCGCCATGACCAGGCGCTTGACCTCCACCTGCATCTCGGCATTGACCCCGTCGAGTTCAAGAGCCACAGCGTCATGAACAAACTTTTCCACCTTCCTGCCGACCTGATCAGCGAGGGAGACCCCGGTTACGCTGGATGCCAAAACCCAGCCAAACTGCTGATACTGCCCGGGAAGACTGAAGTTCCAGTCGAGAAAGTGGTCAACACCCTGCTCAGCAAAGCCGTAGGCAGCATCGATACGCTTATCCACCAGACTGTGCATTGCGCCGCTGAAGACTTGTTCCTCGCTGTGCAGGCGCTTGCTGGCGGCGGCAGCCAGCGTGGAGCGTTCGGCCTCGCCCACAATCCGACAGGGGTCGACAAGCGCGGCATACGAGCGCAGGTCGATACGGGCAGAGCCCAGGTAGACCAGGCCAACAGCCACTGCGACCAGGGTAAAGGCAAGCAGCGTAGCGCCATCCCCCAACGCCTGCCGCGATGGTGCCCGCAGGGGCTCGGCGACAGTGACAGCACCCAGTAGCAACATCCAGACAGCGCCCACCTTGAGTGCGCTCCAGAGCAGGACACCGGACCAGGCAGCCAGGTAAACCCCACGGTTGGCGCCCGCTACCGCAGTCGATACCTGCATCAGGTGCCAGATGCCGGCATCCACCGCATGAGCCACGCCCAGGGCCTGGGCCACCAGGGGCATCGCGGTTGCCTCTGCGCCGCGCTCAAAGCCGTCGCGCAGCACCGCCGTCAGTGTCGCGTGATACGTTGCGGGCACCTCCAGCCAGTACACCTGCCACAGCGTCAGCGCCACGACCAGCAGGGCAACGGTGGCCCAGCAGGCCCAGCGCAGCGCCAGCGGAAAGTGGTACCTGGGCGCCAGCTGGCTGCTCAGCAGACGCGAGACAAACGTGAAAAAGGCGAGAAACAGGGGCACGCTGGCGAGCACGATAAGCCACTCCCCGGGCCTGATTGTGGCGCTGTAGAGCAAGACGATTGAGGCCGCGGCCAGCGCTGTGACCACCAGCCTCACACGCAGCAGCAAGCTCTGCCAGAACCAGCGTCTGACCCAGCTATCCTGCCGGGTCAGCGCGCTCAGGTAAACCTGCCGCTGCAGCAGGTGCAAGGGCTCAAGAAATTGGAAAACCAGCCAGCCAAGGACCAGCAACACCAGGGGTAAGGACAGCGAGGTCATTTTCTGCAGTGGATAGCAGTAGAGAAAAGTCAGAGCGATCGCCATGCCCAGGAGAGCAGGCCAGGAAAGCATGTGCCTGCGCGGGGCGTCAGCTACCGGCGGGGTTTGTGGCATACAACGCATGCATGGGAAGGTCCATTCTCGCAGTGTAGCGCTATCTGGCCTGGTCAGACAGGTCAGGCCCAGATGTGCGGTACCACGCTGCCGGATCTACACGGTAGTAGTGCTGCAGCAGCGCAAACAACTCGGGGTGCAGCTCCTTCAATTGATCCGGCAGCTCAAAAAAAGTTTCCGTGATGACGGCAAAAAACTCTGCTGGAGCGCTGGCACCGTAGGGATCGAGCAGCGTGTCCTCCCCGCGTTCGGCAGCGGTGGCCAGGGCCTCGTACTCCCGGGTCATCACTCGCCCCCACGCTGCAGAGTCCACGGCGCCCAGCAGCGGGGTTCCGTTGTCACTGCCAGTCTCACTGTCAAGCTGGTGTGCGAACTCGTGCAGCACCACATTAAAACCGTCGCCAAAGTCATTGAGGTCGCGCTGGACATCTTCCCAGGACAGGATCACCTTGCCTGCATCCCAGGATTCACCCAGCAGTTCACTGCTGACGTCACTGACCGTGCCGTCTTCGTGCCACTCCTCACCTTCGCGGACAAACGCACCGGGGTAAACCAGGATGTGTTGCAGACCCGGGAAAACGGGGGTGTCGCGGTTCAGCAGCAACAGGCAGGCCTGGGCCGCAACGCAGAGTCGCATCTCCTCGGTGACGTCGAGCCCGCCGCAGCCGTGGAAGCTTTTGTTCGCAAGAAACAGACGCACCAGGTTCTGTAACTGCCGTCGCTCCCCTGGCGTCAACCCGGCGTAAGGCTCCAGGCGGCGCGCCAGCAGCGCGTCCCAGGCAGCGGGAAACGGCCTCGCCAGCACCCGCCGCCGACGCCACCCGGGCAGAATAAAAATCACCACCGTGGCCAGCACCACGACCAGAAGCGCCGCCAGCAGACTCACGCAGTTGCCGCTCCCCCGACTGGCTCAGTAGCCGGCATCGGTATCCACACGCCCGACCAGCGGCTCATCGCGCATAAACCGCTGCAGGTTGGCGAAAAGCAACGCCAGCACACGTTCCATAGCGGCTGGCTCACACCACGATATATGCGGGCTCAGGCTGACACCGGGGTGCGAGTACAGCCAGTGCCCCTCGGGTACGGGCTCCGGCTCAGCGGTGTCCAGGTAAGCATGGGCCACAATGCCCTCCTCCAGGGCCCAGCGCAGGGCCTCGTGATCCACCAGGCTGCCGCGGGCAATGTTGATAAGCCGCAGCCCGGGTTTTGCTTTCGCAAGGCGCTTCCGGTCCAGCAGATGGTGAGTGGCTGCCGTGGCGGGCGCCGCCAGTACCAGATAGTCACTGCTGAGCAGCAGGCTCTCGATATCATCGGCGCGCGCAATCCCTGCCGGGAGCGCCCTCGGGGTCCGCACCAGAGCGCTAATCTCCATCTCAAAGGCCTGCGCTCGCCGGGCCACGGCACTGCCGATCGCGCCCAGCCCCACCAACCCCAGCTGCTTGCCCGCCAGCACATCCAGCGAAGCGAAATACCAGTGCGCGGGCGGCCGATCGACCCAGCTGGCGGGCAACTGCTTGGCATCCGCCAGCAGCATCGCCAACACCCACTCGGCGATGGCTGTCGCGGTGGAACCACGCGAGCAGGTCAATATCCGGTCCCCCAGCATCTGCAAGGGGAAGCCTTCAACACCGGTGCCGTAGAGGTGTACCCAGCGCAAGCCTACCTCTGGCGCCAACAGTGCCTCAAGCCGTGCTCCGGCGATAACACTGGTGAACAGGGCGTCGCCCCGCAGGTCTGCGGGCAGGTCGGCCCCCGCGTCAATCTGAACCAGTTCCACCCCGGGGACGCTGGCAGCGAGCCTGGCGCCGAGATCCGGGAGACGCAGATCGGTCAGCAATCGCATGGGATTCATTACTCCTTGCGGAATTCGGGTCTAGTGTAGCGCATGCGACTCCTGGGTCGCGCACATAAAAAAGGGGCTGCCCGTACCCGGACAGCCCCGCTGTGCCTCGCCCGGTCAGAAGCTGTAGGTCACACGGCCGTAGTAAGAGCGACCATTGCGGCCAAAGGGAGCCAGGTTGGAGTAAGGCGTTGCACCGGTGCCATTCAGCGCACCCGGGTTGCGAGTGGGGTACTCGTCAAGCAGGTTGTCGACGCCGACCGCAAAGCGCAGGCTGTCAGTAACGTCGACGCGACCTTCGAAATCCACGACCCAGGCGGCCTTCAGCACGAGATCAGTCGCCTCGGTGGTACCGGGAGACAACACATCCCCGTAGCGCACCGCGCGCAGGGTGGCGCCCAGACGGTCCAGACCCCAATTCAGGTTGACCGAGTACTTGTCTTCCGGCGTGCCCTCTTCGAAGGTGAGTACGTTAACCCGGGCGAACAGGGTAGGCGCGGGGTCCAGCGCCGCCAGTTCGTCGGTGAAGGGGACTTTCTTGATGTCGGTGGTGTTGTAGTTGGCGGCCACGGTGAGGTCGAAGTAACCGAGATTATCGGTTGGCATCGGGTAGTTAAGCACCATGTCGATGCCTTCGGTCACCGTTTCCACGCCGTTGATGAAGAAGCGTCCGCCGCCTATACCAATAAACCCGAGATCGCGCAGGTATTCACGCACGTTGGCCTGTGTCAGGTTCTCCGACAGCACGATGCGATCATCGATTTCGATGCGGTAGGCATCCACGGTCAGGCTGAGATCCCCGGCCCGCAGCACGAAGCCCGCGGAAACGTTGATCGATTCCTCGGCATCCAGTTCCTGGGCACCCAGCGCTGCAGCAACATCGCTGGTGGCAGGAAATGTGGTGATGTCGAAAGGCACGCCGTCAATGAAGTTGGTCGAGGTGGCGGTAAAGAACTGCTGCTGCAAAGACGGTGCGCGGAAACCGTTCTGGACCGTGCCGCGGACCGCAAAAGACTCGTTGAAGTCGTAACGGGCCGAGAACTTGCCGGCGATGGCACTGCCGAAGTCGGAATAGTCCTCTACGCGCAGAGCGGTAGACACCAGAAACTGACTGGTGACCTCGACTTCCAGATCCACGTAGGCACCTACCGCACTGCGATTTTCATCCACCTCGTTGGAGGGCTGGAAACCGGGAAACACCTGAGACCCGGAAGCCGTGGGACTGCCATTGAGCAGAACGCCGCCGTTGCGGTAGGAATCAGGTTCACCCGCGCTGATGGCGTAGTTGTCCCGCCGCGCTTCCAGGCCGACGGCCACGTTCAGCGGCGAGGCCAGGCCAACGTCATAGCCACGCACGCCCGACAGGTTGAGCGTCAGCTGGCTGGCGTCGAAACCACCCGCGTCGAATACCGTTTTGCTGCTGGGTCCAATGGAGCGATTTACCGTGTTCTTGATGGTGAAATCCATGCTGTTGTAACCGTACACCAGAGAGGCGTCCATATCCCATTCGCCTGCCTTCCAGGCAACGCCACCAGCGAGGCTGATATCCTCAACCTCCGGCGCAATGAGGGGCAGAAAGCCTTCGGGGTGAACTTCAATCACGTTCCGAGCATCGTTGGCCCGACGATAGAAGCCGGCAGAAACTGCCTCACGATACTGGTAGCTGGCCCAGCCATACAGGGAGACATCGGGTGCGATGTCGTAACCCATATTGGCGAAGAAGGACAGCTGCTCCAGATCGGGGTCGCCATACCAGTGATTGAAGCGGTTGATGGTCTGCTCGCGCGGATCGAATTCACCGTTCACCAGGGGGAACTGCTGGCGCACGTCGAAGGCGCCGCGCTCTGTGCGGCTGGCATCCTTGTACTCTGCGGCGAGGGTGAGAAATCCGGAGTCACCCAATGCCAGCCCCTTCCAGCCCGACAGGGTCAGGGTTTCGCCATCGGACTCATTGCGGCTGGTCGACCCGGGCTGCGGCCAGGTGGCACCGGGCACCATGGAAACGCCGGTATTGGTTTTCACCCGGGTATCGTTGGCGCTGTAGCTGGCGGTGATCTCGCCGCCCTCGCGCGCCTCCCGCAAACGCAGGTTGATCACGCCGGCTATCGCATCGGACCCGTACTGGGCCGCCGCACCATCGCGCAGTACCTCGATACGTTCGACGATGGCCATCGGAATAGTGTTCAGGTCCACGGCAGAAGAACCGCGTCCAACGGTGCCGTTGACGTTGACCAGGGACGCCGAGTGGCGACGCTTTGAATTGACCAGTACCAGCGTCTGGTCCGGTGACAGGCCGCGCAGGGTCGCTGGGCGGATCGTGTCCGTGCCATCAGCGAGACCGGGTCGGGGGAAATTATAGGAGGGAACCACCAGGGACAATGCCTGGTTCAGCTCCGTAGTGCCGCTCTGACGCAGGGATTCGCTGGTAATCACATCCACCGGTGAGGTGGTATCAAGATTGGTGCGGTTGGCCACCCGCGTACCGGTGACAACGACTTCCTCAAGAGCCCTGAGTTGCCGGCCTCCTGCATCGGTTCCCTGTGCCAGCGCCAGAGTGCTGACGGTGGCCGTACCCATTGCTGTCAATCCGGCAATGGCTGCCTGCAGCTTGAGATTCCTTTTCATAGACAAGCCCCTCATGGATAAGGTGTTTTGTTTGCTTTTTTTGCACCGCTGCGCGATAGGCAGAACAACCGGCTCCTTTTGAAAATAGACGCACGACGCCGACTTGTCCACGTAGAGCCCTGCCCCGGCGGCCCGTTCCCGGCGCCGCTACACAGAGACAGCCTCGTCACCGCATAAGGTCGGTGTTAGTGTTGTCTCATGCAAAGCCATCAGTCGAAAAGAGGAAACGCCCGTGAAACATCGTCTCTGTCGTCTCACGCTCCTGGCCGCTGTACTGCTGCTCGCCGCCTGCGCCAGGGAACAGCCTCCCACCACTCCGGCAAGTCCTGCAGAACCCGAAGTGGCGAGCAGCGACCACGCGCGCATCGATGCCACCCGTCTATCGGAACACGTCAAGGTTCTGGCCTCGGATGAGTTTGAGGGCCGCGCGCCCGGCACCGAAGGCGAGACCCGAACCATCGCTTTCCTTATCGAGCAGTTTGAGGCGATAGGCATTGAGCCCGGCGGGGTCGACGGCAGTTGGACCCAGACGGTGCCCATGATCCATACCCTGCTGGACGATGCGGGCAGTCTGAGCATCCGC
>JBLRXF010000035.1:0-13940 GCA_047920875.1 Haliea sp.
CGAGGACTTCCGGCGGCACGGTAATCGATTGAATACCGCCGGCAATGCCGACAACTGCCAGCGTGTTGAACAGGTTGGAGCCGATGATGTTCCCCAGGGCAATATCGTTCTCACCCTTGCGCGCGGCGATAACCGAGGAGGCCAGCTCTGGTAGCGAGGTGCCAATCGCGACAATGGTCAGGCCTATGACCAGATCGCTAATGCCAAGGCCAACGGCAATGTCGATCGCGCCCCAGACCAGCAGGCGCGAAGCGGCAATAAGAACCACCAGTCCCACCACCAGCCAGATCAGGGCGCGGCGCAGCGGCATGTGCGCAGTGGCGTCGAGGTCGGCGCCGACCTCGACGCCCAGCTGGTCGGCTTGTCCGCTCATGCCTTCGCGGATGGTCCAGGCCATCAGCGCCGCGAACACGGCCAGCAGCACGAACGCCTCCATTTGAGACACGGTGCCATCCGCCAGCTGCCAGGCCGCCAGCGCAGTTACCGCCAGCAGAATGGGCAGTTCCTTGCGCAGAATTTGCGAGTGTACTATCAGAGGACTGATCAGAGCGGTGATGCCAAGTATCAGCGCGATATTGGTGATATTGGAGCCATAGGCATTGCCGAGGGCCAGCCCGGGATTGCCCTGGGATGCGGCCATGGCCGACACCACCATCTCCGGGGCCGAGGTGCCAAAGCCGATAATCACCATGCCTATCAGCAGCGGCGGAACCTGGAAATGCCAGGCGGCCGCTGCCGCTCCGGCCACGAATCTGTCCGCGCTCCACACCAGAATCACCAGGCCGATGACAACGGCCCCCACTGCAATCATTGCTTGTCTCCTGAGTATTGCCAATCTTGCAAAGGATGGCGATCGAGTGGCTCACGATACCTGTCGAACAGCGCGGCCGCTGCCCTGCTGCAGTTTCTGCTGCAGTGATCAGTCCAGCGAGGCCAGTCGAAGCACCTGGCCGGGCTTGATGGCATGGGGCTTGGTAAGTTCGTTCCAGGTCACCAGATCCTGTTGGGACAGATTGAAGCGCCGTGCGATCTGCCACAGGGAATCGCCCGGCCGGATGACATAGACCTCGGCGGCACGTGAGGGAGCCGATTTTGCGGGCTTGGGAGTAACACTGGCCACGCGTACGTCACCGCCTGCAGGTGTCGGTCTTCGGCCCGGCAAGCGCAGTTCCTGTCCGGCGCGTATCCGGTGCGCATCGCGGATGCCGTTCAGGGACATCAAGGTCGCCACGGTAGTCTGGTAACGGCGCGCAATCGTTGACAGGGATTCGCCACTGGCAATGCGATGCAATACATCGGGCTGTTGATAATCGTATCGTGAGCCTGCCGGAATCGAAGCCAGGGCCTTACTGAGGGCGACAGGCCGTTGATCCTGCGGCAATCGTACCTGAAAGCCCCTGGGAATATGTTTCTCACCCGTCCACACCGGCTCCAACAGGGAGGGGTTGTAGCGGCGCAGTACCTCCACCTCCACACCTGCGGTTCGGGCCAGGGCGGCAGCCGGGACATAGTGAGTGGTCACTACTGTGTCGTAGGCCAATGGCGCGGCTGGCTGCACCTGGCCAAAGTATTTCGAGGCGTTGCGATCCACCTCCAGCGCAGCGAGAAAGGAGGTGTAGAAGTTGCGTGAGGCGAAGCCAAAATTCGGCCCCCGGTAGTGTTTTACAATGGATTCGATGTCCGTCGTCCCCATCGCTCTGGTTGCGCGCAGCATCCCACCGGCGCCGATGTTATAGGCGGTGATCGCCAGTGGCCAGGATCCGGTAGCCCGATAATTCTGCTGCAGCAATTGTGCTGCCGCTTCTGTCGATACATAGGGGTCCATGCGTTGGTCGACGATGTTGTCCACCAGCATGTAGCGCTGGGCCGTAGCCGGCATGAACTGCCACATTCCCGCTGCTGCGACCTTGGAGTAGGCCCGGGGGTTGAACGAGGATTCCACGTGCGGCAGTACGTCCAGCTCCAACGGTAGCCCATACCGGGCAAGGACCGCGCGGATATGCGGCCGCCACTGGCCCGACCTGACCAGGCCGTCGCGGAACCTGTCGGCCTGACCCCGCTGAAAGCGCACGCTGTCTGCTGCCTGCAGGAATGTTCGGGAATCCGTGCCGCTCGGCCAGGCCTTTTTCACGCTGGCTTCGAGCGGACTCAGTCCGGCCTGTTTACCGGAGCCCAGTGCTCGCAATGCTCGCTGGTACTGTTGCTTGTTGTCCTCGATCAGGCGATTCTGCTGTGCCGGGGACAAACCGGGTGGAAACGTCAGTGTCTGGTAGATGGCGGTAAGATTGAAGGCGTCGTGAATGTAGCCCTGCTGGGTGGATACCTCTGTGTACACCCGGGTCCAGAATGTTACCGCGGGCTCCAATCCCGGCGGGCGTGGCACAGGGTTGGCGCTGGCAGATGCGCCAAGCGAAAAAAGAAATAGCCACGCTACAAGGGCCATACGAAGCATTCGGGCTACACCGGCAGATGATGATGCCGATTTATAGCAGATTTAATCTGCAGATGATATCCATCACAAGGCAGTGGAGTTCGATCCCTGGTTATCGTGGCGTGAGATGTTGAAGCTTTGATACTGTGACAAGTGGCTGGGGGACAGTAATGGCAGGAATGGAAATGGATCAGCTTGATCCGGCGCTGGCAGAGCGGTACATGCGCCGCGCCATAGAGCTTGGCCGTCGGGCAGCGGATGCCGGCGAGGGTGGGCCGTTTGGCGCGGTGATTGTTCGCGGGGAGGCCATTGTCGGCGAAGGCTGGAACCGTGTCATTGCCAGCAAGGACCCGACCGCCCACGGTGAAGTCATGGCAATCCGCGATGCCTGTGAACGCGCCGGCAGCTTCGACCTGCAGGGCTGTCACATCTACACCAGTGGTGAGCCCTGCCCAATGTGTCTGGGCGCCATCTACTGGGCTCGCATTGCGCATGTCTACTACGGCTTCTCCATCCACGCAGCGGAAAGCTGTGGCTTTGATGACAGGCGTTTCTACCAGCAGCTGGCGCTGCCCCCGGAGCAGCGCGAGGTCGGCCAGACCCAGGTGCTGGGCGATGAGGCTTACGCGGTGCTGCAGCAGTACCTGGGCAAGCCTGATCGTGTACTCTATTGATCCGTTCTCACAGAGCCCGCATCGATGGACCTGATTCTGCATCACTACGCCATGTCGCCCTTTGGCCGGAAAATCCGCAGCATGCTCGGCTACGCGGGGCTAAGCTGGCAGTCTGCAATAACCCGGGAGATGCCCCCACGACCGGCTCTGGCTCAGCTTGCCGGTGGCTATCGCAAGATTCCGGTGGCCCAGATTGGCGCGGACGTGTTTTGCGACAGCCGCGTTATCGCCACCGAGATTGCCAGGCTGGCCAACCGGCCCGAGCTGGCGCTGGAAAATCAGGACGCCGAGGCCCGGGCCTGGGCGGGCCGGGCGGATCTGGACCTGTTCTTTCCCTGTGTACTTGCCGCCGGCACCTCCGCAATGCGGCGCAAGGCGCGTGAGTCGATGTCGCTGCTGGATATGGGTCGCTTTGTCCTTGATCGCTTGAACATGAGCCGCAAGGCCGCGGTAAAGATCGCCGGTTTCAAGGAGGCGCGGCCGCTGGTGCTGGCCCACCTGGCCCAGGTGGAGGCGCGGCTGCAACAGGACTTCCTGTTCGGCGCTGCCCCCACGCACGCAGACTTCTCGACGTATCACGGGCTCTGGTTTATCCGCGACCTCGGCGAGTCTCCCCTCATCGACGATTTCCCCGCGACGATCGCCTGGATGGATCGCATCGCTGCGTTTGGCGAGGGACTGCGCAGCGAGATTACGGCACAGCAGGCACTGGACATGGCTGCAGGCTCCGAGCCGCGGCTCATTGCGCCAGCGCATCAGGCGGATTCGCATGTCGGCCAGCGGGTGACGATTGCCCCTGCAGATTACGGGCAGGTGCCCACAGCGGGCATCCTGGTCGGTGCCACGGAGCATAGCTGGATTCTGGCGCGCGATGACAGCGGACTCGGCGCGGTACACGTGCATTTCCCCAGATTGGGCTATTCTCTGGCAAAGGCTGCGGATGCGAAGATCGCAAGTCGCGCTTGATAATGATGTCATCGGGCTGCTGCCGGCCCACTTATTGTGAATGGATGCGAGATGGAATTCACTGAAATCATTTCACTGCTTGCCCTGGGTACCGAGGCGGTGGGCGTGCTGGTAATGCTGGTTGGTGCCGCGTATTCCTCGGCAGTATTCATCCGCCAGTTCAACAAGGTCCCTGAGGGTGTGGCCTATCACACTTTCCGCCGCCAACTGGGTCGCTCGATTATCCTGGGCCTGGAGTTCCTGATCGCGGGCGACATCATGCAGACCATCATTGTTGCCGCCACCTGGCAGAACGTGGCGGTGTTGGGCCTGATTATCCTCATTCGCACCTTCCTCAGCATGACTCTGCACCTGGAAATCGAGGGTCGCTGGCCCTGGCAGCAGGCGGACGATGAATTGCCCCCCGGTGCACCCCCCGATAGACCATGACCTGGCACAAGTTTCTTTACCCTCAAAGCACAGGAATCAACCATGCCCAAGACTTTGCTGAGCCCTACCCAACTGGGTTCCATGGCAATCAATAACCGCGTGATCATGGCTCCCATGACGCGAGCGCGGGCGCCGTCCCGGGTGCCTACTGCGTCGATGGCGGAGTACTATCGGCAGCGCGCCAGCGCCGGGCTGATCATTACGGAGGCGACCCAGATTTCGCGGCAGGGTACGGGCACCATCGCCACGCCCGGGATCCATACCCCGGAGCAGATTGCCGGCTGGTGCCGGGTAACGGAGGCTGTGCACCAGGCCGGTGGACGCATCGTCTGCCAGATCTGGCACTCGGGGCGCGTTTCCCACCAGGTGTTCCACGATGGTGAGCTGCCGGTAGCGCCCTCCGCGGTGCAGGGCGCGATTCGCACCTTCACTGAGCAGGGCTTCGTCCCCACGCCGCAGCCCCGGGCTCTGGCGCTGGAAGAAATTCCCGCCGTAGTGGCAGACTTTCGCCAGGCCGCGGTCAATGCGATGAGCGCAGGCTTCGACGGGGTCGAAATCCACGGCGCCAACGGTTACCTGATTGACCAGTTCCTGCGGGACGGCGTCAACCTGCGTACCGACGCCTACGGCGGCAGCATTGAGAACCGCTGCCGTTTCCTGCTGGAGGTTACCGACGCGGTAATCGACGCTATCGGTGCCGACGTTACCAGCGTGCGCCTGTCGCCATTTTCCACCACCTGGGACTGCCATGAGAGCAATCCCGCGCCCTTGTTCCGCCATGCGATCAGTGAGCTGGACCGGCGCGAGCTCGCGTTTCTGGAGATTGTGGAGCGGATCAACGAGTCCACCGTCAGCGGCAGCGCGGCGCAGTTGCAGGAAGGTTTCGGGATCGACGATATACGTGCTGTTTACCATGGTGCACTGGTGCTCAACGGCGGCTACGATCATCTGCGCGCGGAACAGATATTGGCGGCAGGGGGCGCGGCCGCAATCTCCTTTGGTCGGCCCTACCTCAGCACGCCGGACCTGGTGGAGCGTTTTGCAGTGGGCGCGGCGCTGAACCCGCCTGGAGACGACGCTGCCGTCTACGGTGGCGGGGATGCCGGCTACATCGATTTCCCGCGCCTGAAAGACTGACAAAGGAGCATACCGTGCATCATCCCTTTGCTGACCACATGAAGTTGAAGATGCTGCGCCAGGAGCACGGCTACAGTAAATGCCAGATCGAAGTGGAGGCCGACCTGCACCACAACCCCCACGCGGTGGTTCACGGTGCCGTGCTCTACGCCCTGGCGGATACCGGTATGGGGGCGGCGCTGTATCCGACGCTGGAAGAGGGTCAGTCCTGCGCCACCATCGAGATCAAGATGAACTACTTCCGGCCGGTACTGGCGGGCATTGTGGTGTGCGAGACAACCCTGCTCAATCGCGGGCGCTCGGTGGCCAACCTCGACGCGCGCCTGCTGTGCGACAATAAACTGGTGGCTCAGGCCAACGGCAACTACGCCATCATCCGGCGCTGATGCCAGGTTCACTTGAAGTCTTCTGGCGCTTCCTGCTGCTGGGTTGCGTCAGCTTTGGCGGCCCCGCGGCGCATCTCGGCTATTTCCAGCAGGCCTTTGTCCAGCGCCTGCGCTGGCTGGATGACGCCGCCTACGCGCGCCTGGTGGCACTGAGCCAGTTCTTGCCGGGTCCCAGCTCCAGCCAGGTCGGCTTTGCCATCGGTTACCGGCGTGCGGGGCTGCCCGGCGCAGCGGCGGCCTTCATCGGCTTTACTCTGCCATCCTTCCTGCTGATGCTGGGTCTTGCAGTATTTTCTGTACAGGCGGCAGGCAGCGACTTGTTTGCAGGTCTGTTGCGCGGGCTGAAGTTGCTCGCGGTAGTGGTGGTGGCGGAGGCGGTGCGCAGCATGGCTCTGTCGTTCTGCCGTAAGGCCCTGACCACGACCATTGCGGTGGCAAGCGCGGTATTGTTGCTGCTGGCTGCGTCGTCCTGGGCGCAGTACGCCGTTCTGTTGCTCGCTGCGGGGGCGGGTTGGACATTCCTGCCCCGGGAGGACGCCGGCGCGGCATCGCCTGCGCCGGCCAGGGTCGGAGTGCGCTGGCTGCCCCTGGGCCTGTTCCTGCTGCTGTTTTTCGGTCTGCCGCTGCTCGCGCCCGGGGATCCGATCTGGCGGATGTTCAGCCAGTTCTTCAGCAGCGGCAGCATGGTGTTTGGTGGCGGCCACGTGGTGCTGCCCTTGTTGCAGCAGCATCTTGGCGATGCGGTTACCGGAGACCGTTTCCTGCTCGGTTATGCTGCCGCCCAGGCGGTGCCCGGGCCGATGTTTTCACTGGCGGCATTCCTCGGCGTCGACCTGCTGCCAGCCGCTCCTGTCGTCGGCGCCCTGCTCGCCACGGCAGGTATTTTCCTGCCCGGATTCATGCTGGTGCTGGCCCTGCATTCGGCCTGGGAGGGTCTGGCGGCGCGTCCCCGGGTCATGGGTCTGGTTGCCGGGGTTAATGCAGCGGTGGTGGGGCTGCTGTTGGCTGCCTGGGTCAATCCCGTGGCGCAGGCGGCAATCGGGGGCTGGCTGGATGCGGCCCTGGCCCTGTGCGGCTGGTTGCTGCTGATTCGCTGGCGGCCGCCGATCCTTTTCCTGGTGGCCGGGTTCGCGACCGTTGGGGTTGTGCTGGTGCTGTGGGGCACGATATGAGATTGGGCTGGTCAATAGTGGTGAAGCCGCTACACTATGTGACGCGTCCTTTCCCCGAAACTGCACAGGAAGAGATCCATGTCCAATGAAGGCTACCATGAGCCTGTCGCCGAGCTCAGCGATGAAACCCGCGATATGCACCGCGCCATCATTTCCCTGATGGAAGAACTGGAGGCTGTGGACTGGTACAACCAGCGTATGGATGCCTGCAAGGATCCTGAGTTGAAGGCCATCCTTCGCCATAATCGCGACGAAGAAAAAGAGCATGCCGCCATGGTGCTGGAGTGGATTCGCCGCCGCGATCCGGTATTCGACAAGGAAATGAAGGACTACCTCTTTACTGATAAAACCATTGCGCACGAATAGCGTGCCGGTGCGTATCCTTGCGCTGGGCTTGTTATTGTTGCTGGGCGGCTGTCTGGGAACGCCACCCGGGGTGGAGCCGGTGGGCAATTTTGAGACCCAGCGTTATCTGGGTACCTGGTATGAGATCGCCCGCCTTGATCATGTTTTCGAGCGCGGTCTCGATGGCGTTACCGCGACCTACACCCTGAACGATGATGGCAGTGTGCGGGTGCTGAACCGCGGCTATCGGGCAGAAAAGTCAGAGTGGGCCCAGGCTGAAGGCGTGGCCCGGTTTGTAGATGACGACAGCACCGGTCATTTGAAAGTCTCCTTCTTCGGACCGTTCTATGCCTCTTACGTGGTATTCGAGCTGGACCAGAACTATGAATACGCCTTCGTGTCCGGCTTCAGTAACAGCTACCTGTGGCTGCTGGCGCGGACACCGGAAGTCAGTGCCGAACTCAAGGAACGCTTTGTCCAGCGCGCCGGTGAATTGGGGTTTGCGGTGGATGAGCTGCTGTTTGTCGACCAGGATCGCAACCTCGCGCCGTAGCGCGTATGCGACCCTGCTGCAGGTGCTTGCGACTTCAGGGCTGCAGCCTGCCTACATGGAGACGCCCATCAACTCCCATTCGCCGTCCTGGTTGTTCTTCTCTGTATAGCGGTATTGCACCTTGGCGCCGTCCGGGGCGTTGTCGATTGCGGTGTTTTTGGATTCCTTGAACTCGACCCGGTTGCGGCGGTTCAGCTTGCACTCGCTGCCCTTTTCCGCCCGGCTTGCCGAGTGGAAGGCGATGTAGACATCGCGGCCCATCTGCTCGGCCTTTTTCTTGTCTACAGTGCCCTCCAGGATGCAGTCCTGGGTCACTTCACCCAGAGCGCCAGCGGCGAACAGGGGCAGGGCTGTCAGTATCAATGCTTTCGTTATCGTTTTCATGGTGTACCTCCAGTCTGGCGTCTCGCGACGCGAATCCTTCTCGGCTGGTGACCCCGCTTGAGGCCCTTTGCCTTCAACAGAATCATCATAGGACCATCCGTGCCACCTAATCTATCGCTGCAATGTAAATGTCATAATAAGTTCACAATTGTAGTGTATGGCGGTCAGGCAAAGAGACCGTGGATATACCACTGTCGCCGCAGGCGGTCGTGAAACAGCCAGTAATACTGCCCCCGGGGGCAGCGGGCGATGTAGTAATCGCGGCTGGCTGGTTCCTGCCACCAGTTGTCCTCGATGCGCTCAGGCCCTGTCATCAGCTGCAGCGGACCCTGCCAGTGCAGCTGCCCTTGATCCTGGCGGACAGGTTGTGGCTCCGGCAGCAGCCAGAACGGACGCCGGGAACAGGATTGCCCAGCTGCAATACCGGCTGTTGACTCGCTGCTGACGTGCAGGGCCAGTTCGGGTAGATGCTCATCCCGGCAGCCGACAGTGAGTATGGCCTGCAGGCCCAGGCGGCTGCGCAGGCGGTCGAGCAGCGCCTGCATGGGTTCACGCTGGTTGTGCGGGTTGAACAGGTCCATGCTGGTGCTGCGCCCGGCCAGTAGCTGCCGGCACTCCAGCCCCAGGCCCTCAATGCCGGTCCGCAGCTGCAGGCGGTCCAGCTGCAATTGGGTCAGCTGATACCAGTTTTTCCAGTCGCTGTGGCGACTGCTGCTGCGCACTTGCAGGTGCTGGACCTGACGATCAATCGCCACCAGTTGCCACTGGATCTCCTCCGTCTGCAGCTGGGTCTGGCGCAGGAATCCGCACAGTGTCTGCAGCAGCTGCTGCACCGCAGGCAGCAACTCCGTGGTTGTTTTGACTTCATAGCCAAACCAGTGCTGGTCGCTGAAGCGCTCAGGGGGCTGGTAATCCGGCTGCAGGTCTGTCTCATGGCCCAACATCTGTCGCAGCCAGTGAATGAAAGCCTTGCCGCAGCGGCGGCCAAGAGCGGCTTCGGGTAACGCCAGTACGTCTCCCAGTCGTTGTAGCCCTGCCCGCTGCAGGGCGGCAATCTCCTTCGGGAAGTCATCCAGCAGGGTCAGAGGCAGGGGTTTGAGCCGCTCCAGCCAGCTCTCCCCATTGCCGATCTGTCCCTCGGCAGCAAAGGAAAGCAGCCATGCCGCTTTGGGAGTGGGTGCCAGGCCCGCCTCAAGCCGGTAGCCGCGCAGCTGAATGCCACAATATACGGCTTGCAGCAGCGCTTCCAGGCTGCGGAACAGGGCCAGGCAGCCACCGATCTCCAGTTGCAGGCAATCCTCGCGCCAGGGATGCAGGGTGGGGGTGATGCCATAGGCCCAGCAGCACAGCTGTTGCAGGCAGCGCTGCTCGGCATCCTGGTCGCGGCTCAGCAGCTGCAGTGATTCGTCGCCCGCGAGGGCGCGCACCGTTGCCGCGGCCATGCCTTCCTGAATGCCCAGGCTGGCAGCGCGGTCATTGGTCCGCAGTACCCGCTGCCTGGCCAGCACGACGATCGGCCGTGCTTCGCTCAGGGTCTGGCACTGCAGCGGCAGCTGCGGAAAGCGCAGACACAGCCATAGACTCACGGCCTGCGCTCAAGCCTGTTATCGGTGGTGGGGACTTTCCGCAATCTGGCACTTATACTGTACATATATACAGTATCGGAGAGCAGGCTGTTGTTGTCCAGCCCTATCGCACCGCCGGTTCGCAACTGGTAATCGGAGCCTGAATACGTCATCATGGGCGTCAAATTGGTCGTTAAAAATGGCCAAATGCTCCCAAATTTCGTCAAATGAGGTGAAAATGCCATTAACCAATTACAAGCTGGCCTTGTTGCCGTTGGCGCTCGCCGCAACGCTTGCCGCCTGCTCTCGTGAAGAGGCACCCGTCGAACAGCCGGGCCCCGGCATCGTTGAAGTCACCGAGACCGCAACCGAGGCAGTGGCCGATAGCGCGGTGACCGCCGCCTTCCGCACCTTCCTGGAGGAGAACTATGCTGTGGACATGGCGCGGTACCCCTACACCGCCAGCTCTCGCGGCATCAAGCTCAATCACGATCAGTGGGACCCGGTTGCCGAGGCTTTTCAGCAGGAGACCCGCGCAATCAACGAGGCCCGCTTGCAGCAGCTGGCGCAGATTGACCGCGCTGCCCTGTCCTCCGCAGACCAGTTGTCCTACGACCTGTACCAGCTGGATCTTGAACGGCGCATGGCCAGCGATGAGTTTCGCCATCACCTGTTTGTGATTCACCAGTTCCGCGGTCCCCATACCCAGGCGCCGAGCAATCTGGTCAATATCCACCGGGTGCACGATCTTGCGGATGCCGAAGCCTATGTTGGCCGCCTGCACAATATTGGTCCCTGGTTTGACCAGGTGATTGAGCAGATGGCGATTCGCAGTGAAAAAAATCTGCTGCTGGCAGATTGGCAGTACCCGCAGATACTGGAGTCGGCGCGCAATGTCATCAAGGGCGTACCCTTCGCTGCGGAGGGTGAAGACTCAACCTTGTGGGCAGATTTTCAGAGCAAGGTCGGGGCTCTGGATCCAGATCCCGAAACGCGTGACCGCCTGCTTTCCGAGGCGCGGGAGGCGCTGGTCGAGATTGTGGAGCCTGCCTACGAACGCCTGATTGCCGCCGTTGAGGAGCAGGCAAAGCAGGCGACCGAGGCCGATGGCGTGTGGAAATTCGCCGATGGCGACGCCTTCTATGCCGAACGCCTGCGCTGGTTTACCACCACGGACCTGAGTGCGGATGAAGTCCACAACATCGGCCTGCAGGAAGTGGAGCGCATTCACGGCGCCATGCGCACGATCATGGAAGCGGTGGATTTCGAGGGCGATCTGGCTGCGTTCTTCGAGTTCATGCGCACGGATCCGCAGTTCTACTACCCCAATACCGACGAGGGTCGCGCGGCCTATCTCGCCGATGCCACGGCAGCCATCGATGCCATGCGTCTGCGTCTGCCGGAACAGTTTGGCCTTCTGCCGAAGGCGGACATGATTGTGCAGCGTGTGGAACCGTTTCGCGAGCGCTCAGCCGGCAAGGCGTTCTACAACGCGCCACCTGCGGACGGCTCACGTCCGGGTATCTACTACGCCAATCTGTACGACATGAGCAGCATGCCGACCTATCAGCTGGAGGCGCTGGCCTATCATGAGGGGCTTCCGGGCCACCACATGCAGCGGGCGATCTCCATCGAGCTGGAGGGGTTGCCGGAGTTTCAGCGCTACGCCAGTTTCACCGCCTTTACGGAAGGCTGGGCGCTGTATACCGAAGAGCTGGCCAAGGACATGGACATGTACTCCGACGAGTGGTCTGACTTCGGCCGCCTGGCCATGGAGCTGTGGCGCGCCTGCCGCCTGGTGGTCGATACCGGCCTGCACAGCAAGCGCTGGACGCGTGAGCAGGCGATCGACTATCTGGTCGAGAATACGCCCAACTCACGGACTGACGCTACCAAGGCGATCGAGCGCTATATCGCCATGCCCGGGCAGGCTACCGCTTACCTGATCGGCAAGCTGAAGATCATGGAGCTGCGGGAGCGCGCCCGGACCGAACTGGGCGAGCAGTTCGATATTCGCGCCTTCCACGATGAAGTCCTCAAGCACGGCCCGGTTCCGCTGTCGATGCTGGAAAGCAATATCGACCGGATGATTGCCCAGACTCTGGCGGTCAAGGACTGAGGCGCTAGTCTGCAGTACCCGTCGGCGTCGTTCAGACGCCGGCGTTCTCCAGCATCCAGGTAATGATCACCTTGATCAGAAAACCGAAGATGCCCATTGCCAGGCCAACATACAGGATGATGGTGCCGAACTTGCCGGCATTGCTGCGCTTGGCCAGGTCCCAGACGATAAAGATCATGAACGTGATCAGGGCACCTACGCCCAGGGTCACGCCGTAATCGCTCAGCCACTGATCCACTGCTTTTGTATTCTGTCAGTCGGCTTGATTTACTGTGGCGTGCAGGTGGATGGTGCTGTTCAGTGAATTGCTCACCAAACAATTGCTCTCGGCTTTTTCCAGCAGCTGCTTCGCCTTGTCGGCGTCTGTACCGGCGGGCACGGTCAGGTGGGCCGTGACCGTCAGCTCGGTAAAGCGGGTGACCCGGTCGATGCGTTCCAGCTTGCCTTCGGTGCTGCACTCGAGGGCAGACCAATCCAGTTTGGAGGCGCGGGCAATAGCGCGGAAGGTAAGAATAAAGCAGTCAGTCACGGCCCCTACCAGCAGCGCTTCTGGCGACCAGTAGCCGCCTGGGCCGCCGAACTCCTTCGGAGGGGCTGTTTCCAGGGCCGGCAGGTCATTGCCCGCCAGGGTAATGGTGCCCTCAGGCGACGCCTTGGCGGACACGTGGTAGTGGTGAGGTAGTTCCTGCATGGTTGCTCTCCATTGCGCTAAAAATGCCGTCTGCGGTCATTGGACCGCAGGATCGGTGAGGGTCTCCATGCTAGTGCCCTTGCCTGTTCAATGACAATTGATTTGTCTCAATGTGCACCCAATGCGCTGCTGGCAGTCGCCGCTGCCGGCCAGGCAGGCAGTTCCCAGAGCTGCGGCTGGTGGGGCAGCTCGTCTTCCGGGGCCAGGTCCACATCCAGTCCCTGGTGCCCGCCGCGCTGCTTGAAGATGTGCGCCTTGCGGTACTCGCGCATCTGCAGGCGCAGTCCCGCCGGTGCACTTTCGGCGGCTGCCTGCAGGGGCCGGAACAGGACGCACAGGGTATCACTGGCGGCGGCAGCCAGCTGCAGCTTGCGCAATTCGCTGTAACTGTACTGCCCCGCCCCCAGCCAGCTGAACACGGCGCTGCAGGTCGTGCTGCGCAGGGCCTGCTCGATACTCCACAGCAGGTCTTCCCGGCTGCGGGGGTGCACCAGCAGCACCTGTTGCGTGTCGATACCGCGTGCTGCCAGCAGGGGCGCATAGGGCGTCCAGGGTGGGGCGATAAAGGCCTGCCAGCGGCCCTGGGCGCTGAGCCGCTCCATGGCTGGCAGGAACAGGCCCATGGCACCCATGCCACAGCTGTCGCTGAGCACCTCGATGGCGGTGGCTTCGGGCCAGCCACCCTGCACCAGAGCTGCGTCCAGAGCCCGGTAGCCGGTGCCGAGGCCGCCGCGATGGGAGTCCTGGTTGGCGGGCAGTGGCAGCCCGCTGAAGCGGCGGCTGTGGCCGCGCCAGGTGTCGTGGCGGAGAATGACCTGTTCCAGTGCTTCGTTCATGTTTGTTTGCCTCCGGGAAAAGCCTGCTTCATTACTGTATGGATATACAGTAGTTGGCTCTCTCCCGGAATGCAAGCGGATGCCTGTCAGACGGTTGCGCGGCGACAACCGACCTGCCTGTTCAGGCGACAGGTCGATAATACGTTGCCTACGGCAGGCCGCCGGCGAGGGCTGTACCTTGCTTCAGGTGTCGCTGGACAATGCGCTCAGGGTGCGGTCCGCCAGCCCCATGCCAGCCTGGTACATGGTCAG
>JBLRXF010000036.1:0-13786 GCA_047920875.1 Haliea sp.
ACAGTTCCAGCATCAGGTCCATGGCCTGGCGATGACTGGCATCGGCCGCTAGCCAGAGGGCAAAATCCCGATGGTCCTGTTCCGAGGCATCGTCGCTGCGAAAGCGCGCAATCCAGCCCGTGGCTGCATCGCAATCCTGCTCGAATTGTCGTGTAAAAGTCTGGTTCATCTCTTCCCCGGCCGGCCGCTCTGTGTCTTGCTGAAGCCCTGCAGGAATCCAGCGGCGGGTCCATGCTTATCTTATGGCTGTTAGTGTAACGAGAAACCTCGAAGTTCCCTCAAGTAAATATTCACGCTGGTCAGCCGCCGTCCTCTGGCGGGTACAGGGCAGCCAGCCGTTTGCGGCAGTGCTGCAGGGCTTGGAGGATATACTTTTCCACACTGGATACGGAAACCTGCATGGCGTCGGCAATCTCGCCATAGGAGAGGCCGTTGCGGCGGTGCAGCAGAAAGGCCTGACGAATATTGAGCGGCAGCTCGTCCACAGCCTCGAAGATCAGCGCCAGTTTCTGTCTGGCGCCCAGGATGTGTTCCGGTGATGCGCCGCTGGCATTGATGTCCCGGGCTTCACCCTCCGCGGCATGGCTGCGCTCGCCGTTGAGGAACTGCAGGTGCAGCTTGCGCCGTCGCAGCTGGTCCACGGCCAGGTTGGTGGCAACCTGAAACAGGAAGGCCCTGGCGTTATCGAGTGTTTCCGGGGCTTCCAGCCGGTGCAGCCGCAGAAAGGCCTCCTGGGCGACCTCGGCGGCGTCCTCGGGATTGTCCAGCTTGCGCGCCAGATAGCGCTCCAGGGCGGTACCGTGGATTGCGACCAGCTGCGCGAGAAACTGGTTCTTTGTGTTCGCCGCCAAGGTGATAGTTCAGGCCTCGTTGCGCTGGGAGCAGGCGCCCGCAGGCGCGAGCGTCCTCAGAATAGTACGCGACTGCGGATTGTGCCGTCTATGCTCGCGAGCTTCTCCAGGGCCACGTCCGAGTACTCGGCATCCACGTCGATAACCACGTAGCCGATGGCCTCGTTGGTTTGCAGAAACTGTGCGGATACGTTGACATTGTTCTCGGAGAAGACCCGGTTGATGGCGCTCATTATCCCCGGGACGTTGTGGTGGATGTGCAGCAGGCGATGGCTGCCCTCGTGCTCCGGCAGCGACACCTCGGGGAAGTTCACTGAGGAGGTGCTGGTGCCGTTGTCGCTGTAGCGGGCCATCTTCTCCGCTACCTCCACCCCGATGTTGGCCTGGGCTTCGACCGTGCTACCACCGATATGGGGAGTCAGGAAGACGTTGTCGAAGGCGCGCAGGGGTGAGACGAACTCATCGTCGTTGGAGCGCGGTTCCACCGGGAACACATCAATGGCCGCCCCACCCAGGTGGCCACTGGCCAGGTTCGCGGCCAGGGCGTCGATATCCACCACGGTGCCCCGCGAAGCATTGATGAGGATGCTGCCCCTTGGCATCTGGGCAAGCTGGCCGGCACCGATCATATCGCGGGTGGTGCGGGTTTCGGGTACATGCAGGCTGACCACGTCGGACTGGGCCAGCAGTTGCTCGAGATTGGGCAGCTGGCGCGCATTGCCGAGAGGCAGTTTGCTGACCACGTCATAGAACTGTACCTGCATCCCCAGGCCCTCGGCGATCACGCCCAGCTGCATGCCAATGTTGCCGTAGCCGATTATCCCCAGGCGTTTGCCGCGAATTTCGTAGGCGTTCACCGCGGTCTTCTGCCACTCGCCGCGGTGGGCCGCAGCGTTCTTGGCCGCTACCCCGCGCAGCAGCAGGATAGCCTCGGCAATCACCAGCTCCGCTACGCTGCGGGTATTGCTGAACGGCGCGTTGAAGACTGCGACACCGCGCCGGGTGGCGGCGGACAGATCGACCTGGTTGGTGCCAATGCAGAAGCAGCCCACGGCCACCAGCTTGCGGGCGGCCTCGAAGATGTCTTCAGTGAGCTGCGTACGGGAGCGGATACCGACGAAGTGGGCATTGGCAATGGCTGCCTTCAGATCTTCCGGCGCCAGAGCCTTCTGATGCTGCTCAATGTTCTGGTAACCGGCATTGTGCAGGCTCTCAACGGCGGAGGGGTGTACCCCTTCCAGCAGGAGGAACTTGATCTTGCTCTTTTCAAGCGACTTGGGCGCCATAGGCGTTGGTGCTCCCGGGTGTGTGGCTCTGTGGGCAGTAATATAAAAGGGCGACTATGCTACCATAGCCCGGCCTTTTTTTATCGCCTTGTCCCGCTTGCCGAGGAGCCGCCGAGTGACCCCGATCAGCCCTGATATCCTGTCTGCGCTGCAGACCTGCGTTGGCGCCGATCGCGTCCTCACCGACGCAGCAGCTTTCGTCCAGTACGGTCGCGACTGGACCCGGGTACACACCCCCGCGCCCTCAGCAGTCGTTTTGCCGGGGTCCATCGCAGAGGTGCAGGCCCTGGTACAGCTGGCTCGCGAGCGCCAATTGGCCCTGGTGCCCTCCGGCGGTCGCACCGGGTTGAGCGCCGGCGCAGTGGCCTGCAACGGTGAAGTTGTGGTCGCCCTGGACCGCCTCAACCGCATCGAAGACTTCAGTCCTGTCGATCGCACCGTGCGCTGTGGCGCCGGGGTGATTACCGCCCAGCTGCAGGCCTTTGCCGAGGAGCAGGGTTTGTTCTACCCGGTGGATTTTGCTTCCAGCGGCTCCAGCCAGATCGGTGGCAATATCTCCACCAACGCCGGCGGCATCAAGGTGATCCGTCACGGCATGACCCGGGACTGGGTGGCGGGACTTAAAGTGGTGACCGGCAGCGGGGAGTTGCTGGACCTGAACCGGGGCCTGGTCAAGAACAATGCCGGCTATGATCTGCGGCAGCTGGTCATCGGCGCGGAGGGCACCCTGGGCATCGTGGTCGAGGCCACCATGCAGCTCAGCCGGCCGCCCAGGGACCTGGCGGTGCTGGTGCTGGGGGTGACCGACATGGCCGCGGTCATGCGTGTCCTCGAAGCCTATCAGGGAGCGATGGATCTGCAGGCCTTCGAGTTCTTCTCCGAGCTGGCTCTGCAGAAAGTCGTGGCTCATCAGGGCCTGCAGCGTCCCTTCGAAACCCGGGCAGATTTCTATGCCCTGCTGGAGTTTGAGCAGAACAGCGAGGCGGACATGGAGCAGGCCATGGCCTTGTTCGAGCATTGCATGGAGCAGGGCTGGGTGCTGGACGGGGTGGTGAGCCAGAGCGTGGCCCAGGCCCAGGCGCTGTGGCGTCTGCGGGAGGATATTTCAGAGACCATCTCCCGCTGGACCCCCTACAAGAACGATATCTCCACCACCATCGCCCGGGTGCCGGATTTCCTGGCCGAAGTGGAGGCTGTGGTCTCAAAAGCCTACCCGGATTTCGAGATCGTCTGGTTCGGCCATATCGGCGACGGCAATGTGCACCTGAATGTGCTCAAGCCCGACGCGTTGCCGATGGCTGAATTCCAGCAGCGCTGCGGCGAGGTCAGCCGTTGGGTATTCGAGATCGTGCAGCGCTACGGGGGCAGTGTGTCGGCGGAACATGGGGTGGGGCTGCTGAAAAAGGATTATCTGCACTATAGCCGCTCTGCGGCGGAGATCGCTATCATGCGGCAGATCAAGCGGGTATTTGATCCTCAGGGGATCATGAATCCCGGCAAGATTTTCGACCTGTAAACAGCCGCAGCGCTTCGGTGGCGTTCAGCTTGCCCGCATTGTCGTTACGCCCTCTGCGGTGCCCAGCAGCAGCACATCGGCCGGTCGCAGGGCAAAGAGGCCGTTGCTGACTACCCCGGCGATATTGTTGATCTTCGCCTCCATTGCCAGCGGCTGCGGAATGGAGAAGTTGTGCACATCGAGGATGACGTTGCCGTTGTCGGTGACCACGCCCTCGCGGTAGACCGGATCGCCGCCCAGCTTTACCAGCTCCCTGGCGACGTAGCTGCGGGCCATGGGGATGACCTCAACCGGCAGCGGGAATTTACCCAGGGTATGCACCAGCTTGCTCTCATCGGCAATACAGATAAAGGTGCGGGCAACCGCGGCGACGATCTTCTCCCGCGTCAGTGCGGCACCGCCGCCCTTGATCAGCTGCAGGGCGCTGTTGGCCTCATCGGCGCCGTCGATGTAAAAGTCCACCTGATTGACCGAGTTCAGCTCGTATACCGGGATACCGTGCTGGCGCAGGCGCTCGGCGGAAGCGTCGGAGCTGGCCACTGTCGCGGAGACCTGCCCGCGCAGCCCAGCGAGGCTGTCGATGAACAGGTTGGCGGTGGAGCCAGTGCCGATACCCAGCACGGTATGCTCTTCCAGATGGGGCCGGATGTACTCCAGTGCCGCGCTGGCAACTGCCTGCTTCAGTTCGTCCTGTGTCATTGTCCTGCTCCTGCCATCACTGCCGGGAGCGGCAGTATAAAAGAGGGGAAACATCAGCACACGAAAAATACCTGCCCCAAGCGAGGTATCGGAGCTGAAAGTGACTCTCGGGTCCATTACTATGGAGATGAGTTTTAATCTGGATAGCAGTACCCATGCCCAATTCCTATATCAAGCGCATACTTGATGCCCGCGTCTATGACGTGGCGCGTGAGACGCCGGTTGACGAAGCGATGCTGATGTCCCGGAGGCTGGGTAACCGGGTTCTGTACAAGCGCGAGGACCTGCAGCCGGTTTTTTCTTTCAAGCTGCGCGGCGCCTACAACAAGATGCAGAAGCTCACATCAGAGCAGCTTGCCTGTGGCGTGATTGCCGCCTCGGCCGGCAACCATGCCCAGGGCCTGGCCATGGCCGCCCAGCACATGGGAGTGAAGGCCATTATAGTGATGCCCCGGACCACACCCCAGATCAAGGTGGACGCGGTGCGCAACCGCGGTGCCAAGGTGGTGCTGCACGGCGACTCCTTCGATGAGGCCTCGGTGTACGCGCAGAAACTGGTGGTGGAAAAATCGATGACCTACGTGCATCCGTTTGATGACCCGGATGTCATCGCCGGGCAGGGCACCGTGGGCATGGAGATCGTCCGCCAGCTCTCGCGTCCGCTGGACGCCATCTTTGTGCCGGTCGGCGGCGGTGGCCTGCTGGCCGGGGTGGCTGCCTATATCAAGTACGTTTGGCCGGAAACCCGCCTGATCGGGGTGGAGCCCGAGGATGCTGCCTGCCTGCAACTGGCGCTGCGGAAAGGCCGTCGCGCGATTCTGCCGGAGGTGGGCCTGTTTACCGACGGCTGTGCGGTTGCCCAGATCGGCAAGGAAACCTTCCGGGTGATCCGGGACACGGTGGATGAAGTGGTTACCGCGAGCACCGATGAAATCTGCGCCGCGATCAAGGACATCTTCGAGGATACCCGCGGCATCGCTGAACCCGCCGGCGCCCTGGCTCTGGCTGGACTGAAGAAGTACGTTGAGCGCACCGGGGTCAAGGGCCAGGATCTGCTGGCCATTGTCAGCGGTGCCAATACCAACTTCGATCGTCTGCGCTACATCTCCGAGCGCACCGAGATCGGGGAGCATCGGGAGGCGGTCATCAGCGTCACCATCCCCGAGCGCCCCGGCAGCTTCCGGGCCTTCTGCAGTGCTCTCGGGCGGCGCAATATCACCGAGTTCAACTACCGTTACTCGGACCCGGGCGCCGCCCTGGTATTTCTCGGCCTGTCGGTGGTGCCGGGGGGCAGCGACCTTGCAGAGCTGCTGGCAGATCTGCAGGCGCAGGGCTACGCCACCGAAGACATGACTGACAACGAGATGGCGAAGCTGCACATCCGCTACATGGTTGGCGGCAGGGCGCCGGCTCACCTGCAGGATGAAGTGGTCTACCGGGTGGAATTTCCAGAGCGCCCGGGTGCCCTGCTGAAGTTCCTCTCCGGTCTGGGCCAGCGTTGGAATATTTCCATGTTCCACTATCGCAACCACGGGGCGGCCTATGGCCGCATCCTGCTGGGGGTGCAGGTGCCGCGGGCAGAGCGCCGGGAGTTTCGCGAGGTGCTGGAGTCGGTGGGTTATCCCTGCTGGGACGAAACGGGCAACCGAGCCTATCAGCTGTACCTGGGTCAGTCCCCAAATGGGTAAGCAGGGCCCCTGGAAGCGGGGAAACTGCAGATTCCCCCGGAATCAGGGTTTCATTTTGGAAATCGCTGGGCTAGACTCGCACGCGTTTGTGAAATAATGCCAAAAAATACCGGAACAATGTTATTGTGAGAGTGCTGTCGTGAAGAGTAAGCCGGATTTTATCCTCGTCCTCATCGCTGCCTTTGGTATCGGCGTCCTGGTCACGATGCTTTTGCCCCTCACCGCCACTGACACCGTGGCTGCACCCGCTTCAGAGCTTCAGGCGGGCCTCATTATCGCCGAGTAAGGGCGTGTTCGGCATCGCCGCAGCGGTGCAGGGCCGTCTCCGTCAGCACGTAATCCAGCGGCACATCCCAGTCCTCAGCGGGCAAGCCCTCAATCTCCTGGCAAGAAAACCCCAGTCCTACTTTCAGCGGCCCTTTGAGGCCCGCGAGTGTGCGATCGTAGAATCCCCCGCCCATTCCCAGGCGGTAGCCATCCCGCTGCCAGCCAACGAGCGGTAGAAAGATGATATCCAGTTCCACCGGAGTGGCTTCTCGAGCGCCGGGCATTGGCTCCGGGATGCCAAATCTGTTGCCGGCAAGTCTGCCGTCGGTATTCCAGTGGCGGAACATCAGGCGGTTCTCGTCAGCAAGCACCGGCAGATAAAGTGTGTGTTGATGTTGCCGGCATGCGGCGGCCAGCGGCAGCGGGTCGAATTCTCCATCGCCGGGCCAGTACAGGGCGATGTGCCGGGCAGTGTCCCAGCCCGGCAGACCCGTGGCCAGGGTTGCGGCTGCGGCTGCGGCCCGGACTCTGAACGTTGGAGTCAGTGCCCGCCTTTGGCTGCGCAGCTGCTTGCGCAAGGTCGACTTTGCGGATCGATCAGGGCTCATGAAAAGGATGGATTCCCGGCATAGCGTTGGCAGAGTGGCCCTTGAACCCGACGGTTCAAGGCGGAGATTCCTGCACTGTTTCAGGCTTTCCGGAACGGGCCGGACCTGCACACCAACAGTGGCGAAGAGCCTCCAGGTACAGACTTATCGGCTCGAGGACTTGTCTGCCTGACGCATATGCCAGGGATCCGGACGCAGTATACACGATCCGGCAAGGGGCTTGGCGCTCAGGTGATTTCCAGCTGGCGAAGTTGGTGCATGGCCTGGTCAATTTTACGCTGCAGACTATGGACAGACTGGTTGTCGGGGCTGGCGGCTGGCCCTGAGCTGCCCTGATCGGAGGCTTGAAGCAACTCGTGGCTGATGTTCAGCGCGGCCATGACCGCTATGCGTTCCAGGCCGATGACCTTGCCGCTGTCGCGGATAGCGCGCATCTGCTTGTCAAGGTAGCGGGCGGAGACGATCAATTCTGCCTGCTGCTCTTCCGGGCAGGCGACCTGATATTCCTTGTCGAGAATATGCACGGAGACTGTATTGACCGGATTCACTGGCATTACTCCATGGACCGCAGGCGAACTATCATGGCTTGGACTTTGGTGCGCGCCAGCTCGTTCTTGTCAATGAGGTCCTGCCGTTCCCTCAGCCAGCCGTCTTTTTCACCTTGCAGGCGCTGGTTTTCACGGTTGAGATCCCGACACAGGGCAATAAGCTCGTCGATTTTGGACTCCAGGACCTGAAGCGGGGTATCTGCCATGACGCTGTACTTGGGCTGCGTGAATATAGGGCTTACTATAGAGCTGGCTGTGGAGCAGGTCAACGCAGCAAAAGTTATGAAATTTCAATAGCCTGCCGCCTTTTTGGAGTTTCCGGTCGAAGTGTGGCAGGTGAATCGGGAGTTTGCTGGATGTTTGACAGCTTGCCGGGAGAAACCGGACTGTTCGTTTTCGATGAAGTGGCTGACCAGCTGCTGGAGCAGGGTGTGGCCCTGTCCCCGGCGGAACTGCACGGCTGCCTGGTCGGTCTGCTGGCGGCGGGTCACAGCGCCGACCCGGGCGCCGGCCTCGCGGCGCTGAATCAGGCGCTGGATCTGGACTTGCATGGCGACCTGGCCGATGAGGTGATGCAGCTCTACACGCTCAGTGCTGAGGCCCTGGGGGAGGACATGTTCGATTTCTGCCCGCTGCTGCCGGACGACAGTCACGAGCTGGCGGTGCGTACCCAGTGCCTGGCGCACTGGTGTCAAGGCTTCCTGGCGGGCTTCGCCCGGTCCATCGCCTTGTCGGGTACCGGTGCCGAGACGCTGCCAGGTGACAGCACTGAAATCCTGCGTGATTTCGCGGCTCTGGCCCAGGCCGATGCAGATACCTACCAGGAGGATGACGACGATGCCGAGCTGGCCTATGTCGAACTGGTGGAGTACATGCGCGTCGCGGCGGTCAACATTTTCCTCGATAGCCGCGCTCGCAAGGAAGACCGCGAGCGGGCAGCCGGGGGGGGCGATGTCCTGCATTAACGAACTCTTCGTCACGCTGCGGAGTCGGAGCTGGTGAGCGCGATGAAGATCAGCAGGAGCGAATTCGCTCGTCGTCGTCAGCGCCTGATGGCGCTGATGGAACCGAACAGCATTGCAATCATCCCCGCCGCCAGGGAGCAGCTGCGCAGCCGGGATACAGAGTATCCCTTCCGCCAGGACAGCGATTTTCACTACCTCTGTGGATTTCCTGAACCGGATGCGGTGCTGGTGCTGGTGCCCGGGCGCGAGCACGGTGAGTACGTCCTCTTCTGCCGAGAGCGGGATCCGAAGATGGAACTGTGGCACGGATACCGCGCCGGGCCCGAGGGTGCCTGCGCTGAATACGGCGCAGACGACGCCTTTCCCGCGGGCGATATTGACGACATTCTGCCGGGACTGATTGAAGGCAGGGAGAGGGTCTACTACTCCATGGGGCGCAGTGCCGATTTTGACCGCCGGATCATGGCCTGGGTCAACCTGATTCGCAGCAAGGAGTCCAGCGGCGCGGTGCCGCCGGGAGAATTTACCGATCTTGATCACATGCTCCACGATCTGCGACTGAAGAAGAGCGCGGCTGAGCTGCGGCTGCTGGCCCAGGCCGGTGAGATTACCGCCCGCGCCCATTGCCGGGCCATGCGCCATGCTCGCCCTGGGGTTTTCGAGTACCAGCTGGAGGCTGAAATGCTCCACGAATTCGCCAGCGGAGGCGCTCGCCACCCCGCCTATCCGTGTATCGTCGGCAGTGGCCCCAACAGCTGCATCCTGCACTACACCGAGAATGCACGGGCCCTGCGCAAGGGCGACCTGGTGCTGATTGATGCCGGCTGCGAGTACCAGGGCTATGCCGCGGATGTCACCCGCACCTTTCCCGTGAGCGGACGCTTCAGCCGCCAGCAGCGCGCCATTTACAGTATCGTGCTGGAGGCGCAGCAGGCGGCGATCGCCGCGGTGCGCCCGGGTAACCATTGGAACGCGCCGCATGAGGCGACGGTGGAGGTCATCACCCGCGGCCTGCGCGAGCTCGGCCTGCTGCAGGGAGAACTGCGGGAGCTGATCGCCGCGGAGGCCTACAAGGAATTCTACATGCACCGGGCCGGCCACTGGCTGGGTCTGGATGTGCACGATGTCGGCGACTACCGGGTTGCCGGGGAGTGGCGGCAGCTGGAGCCCGGGATGGTGCTGACGGTGGAGCCGGGTATCTACATCGCCACGGACAATACCCGGGTGGCATCGCGCTGGCGCGGGATAGGCATCAGGATTGAGGACGATGTGGTGGTGACTGAGGATGGTTGCCGTGTGCTCACCGACAGCGTGCCGCGCCAGCCCGACGCGATCGAAGCGTTGATGGCAGGCTGATGACCATGACCGAGCGGCGGGATATTGTCATTGCGGGTGGCGGCATGGTGGGCATCAGCCTGGCCCTGGAGCTGGGTCGCCTGCTGCCGGCGGCTACCCGCATCACCCTGGTGGAGGGCTTTACCTTGCCGCCGCCTTCCAGCGCGGCACCGGATTACCACCCGTCGTTCGACGCCCGCTCCACGGCCCTGAGCTACAGCTCTGAACTCATCTACCGGGCGATGGGGCTTTGGCCCGCCCTGCAGCGCTGGTTGTGTCCCATCCGCACCATCCACGTCTCCAGCCGCGGGCACTTTGGCAGCACCCTGCTGCGGGCAGAGGACTATGGCTGGCAGGCTCTCGGCCACGTGGTGGAAAATCCCTGGCTGGGACAGACCCTGCTGCACGCACTGCGCGCCCAGGGCCGGGTGGAACTGCTGAACCCGGCCAAGGTGGTTGCCGCCATGGCGGTCAGTGGCGGCTTCGAGCTGGCTCTGGAGGGCAGCGCCCCGGCGTGTCTGCAGACGGCGCTGCTGGTGGTGGCCGATGGCGCCGATTCCGGGCTGCGCCAGGCCCTTGGGGTCAGCAGTAGCGAAAAGCCGTATTCCCAGCACGCCCTGATCTGCAATATCGCCACTGCCCAGCCGCATCAGGGCTGCGCCTTCGAGCGCTTTACCGATGAGGGCCCACTGGCGCTGCTGCCGCTGCTACCCGCCCCAGGCAGCAACAATCGCAGTGCTCTGGTGTGGACGCTGCCTCCGGCGCGGGCGCAGCAGCTATTGAACTGTGCCGGCGATGAGTTTCTGGGCGCTTTGCAGCAGCGCTTTGGTTATCGCCTCGGGCGCCTGCTGCAGGCGGGCGCGCGCCAGGCCTATCCGCTGGCTCTGCGCCATTGCGCGGAACAGGTGCGTGCCGGTGTGGTGATCATGGGCAACGCCGCCCATGCCCTGCATCCCGTGGCGGGGCAGGGCTTCAACCTGGCCCTGCGCGACATCGCCGCCCTCGGCCAGGTCCTGGCGCCCGCGGTGGCTGCGGGGCAAGGCCCGGGTGATCTGGCGGTGTTGCAGCGTTACCGGGAACGGCAGCATCAGGATCAGCTGCGGACCATCCATTTCAGCGACCGCTTGCCAGCGCTGTTCATGCATCCGGACCCGCTGCTGGGGCTGGCCCGGGATCTCGCCCTGTCGGGTCTGGACTGGGCTGCCCCGCTGAAGCGCGTCTTTGTCGAACACGCCGCCGGCCTGGAGGCGAGCCGTGGCTGAGGCGCTTGATTGCGATGTGGCTATTGTCGGCGCTGGTATTGCCGGCAGCGCGCTGGCACTGGCGCTGTCCGGGCATGGCCTGTCCATCGTGGTGATCGAGGCGCAGCCGCAGGATGCTGGGCCGCTGCCCTCGTCGCTTGAACTGGAGGACTTCGACCCCAGGGTGGTGGCGCTCAATCCGAGATCCCAGGCGCTGTTGCAAGACTGGGGCGCCTGGCAGGGCGTGGCGGACTACCGCAGCTGCGCCTACCGGCATATGACTGTGTGGGATGCGGACGGCACCGGCGCGATCGACTTTGACTGCAGCGATGTCGGCGCAGCCGCTCTTGGCCACATTGTGGAGAACCGGGCGCTGGTGCGGTCACTGCTGATCAGGCTGCAGGCCGCAGCGGATGTGCGTCTGCTGGCCCCGGAGCGGCTGCTGGCTTGCAGCCGCGATCCAGCAGGGGCGATGGTGTTGGAGCTGGAATCCGGATCCCGGCTGTGTGCGGGGCTGGTAGTGGCCGCAGATGGTGCTCTGTCCAGGGTGCGGGAGTTGCTCGATTTTCGCACCCGTGAATGGGACTACGGCCACCACGCCATCGTCGCCACGGTGCAGGTGCAACACCCGCACCAGGCAACTGCCTGGCAGCGCTTTCTCTCTACCGGGCCGCTGGCGTTCCTGCCGCTGCCTGGGACTGCCGATGCACATTACTGCTCGCTGGTCTGGTCCATCGCTTCGGCTCGGGTGGAGGGGCTCATGACCTTGTCCGAACCAGAGTTCTGTCTCGCTCTGGGCCGCGCCTTCGAGCAGCGGCTGGGTCCCGTTCTCGCCTGCTCCCGGCGCTACGCCTTCCCCCTGCGCCAGCGCCACGCGCTTGAGTACGTGCAGCCCGGTGTGGCACTGGTGGCCGATGCGGCGCACACCATCCACCCGCTTGCCGGCCAGGGTATCAATCTGGGACTGCAGGATGTCGCCGCGCTGGCGGAAGAGCTGTTGCGAGCCCTGCGGCGGGGTGAGGCCCCCGGCAGCCTGGCAGTGCTGAAACGCTATCAGCGCCGTCGCAAGGGCGAAAACCTGGCCATGATGGTGGCCATGGACGGTTTCAAGCGGCTGTTTGAACAGCCCGCACTGCCGCTGCGCTGGTTGCGCAACGTCGGTATGCGCACGGTGGATCGGGCGCGGCCGCTGAAGCAGCGGCTGATGCAGCAGGCGATGGGGGTAGCGGACCGCGATTAGACCTCGGGCGCAGCTGGTGAGGCCGATTGTTTTTCATGGTCCTGCCGTTAGAATGTGCGGCTACGCCAGCCCCGGGAGCGCCGAGCCCCGAACAAGAGGATGTACCATGAGCCAGACCCCCAGTGAACTGAAATACGCCAGCAGCCATGAGTGGGCGCGCCTCGAGGAAGATGGCACGGTGACTATCGGCATTACCGACCACGCCCAGGAGGCACTGGGTGATGTGGTCTTCGTCGAGCTGCCGGAGGTGGGTGACCGGCTGGCGGCGGGCGACGAGGCCGGGGTGGTGGAATCCGTCAAGGCCGCCTCCGATATCTATGCACCCCTTAGCGGCGAGGTGATCGCGATCAACGAGACCCTGGAAGACGAGCCTGAAACGGTCAACGGCGACCCCTACAACGACGGCTGGTTTTTCCGTATCCAGCCCGATGACACCGAAGAGCTGGAAAACCTGCTGAGTGCGGAGGATTACGCCGAGCACTGTGCTGACGAGTGAGTGCTGATCTGTTTCTGCGCCCCGGCGCCGACCGTCGCCTCGGGGCTGGCCATCTCTGGGTCTACTCCAATGAAATCGACATTCAGCGCAGCCCCCTGCAGGGCTTTGCTGCGGGTGACAGGGTTGCCGTACGCAAGGCCACCGGAGATCTGCTCGGTTCGGCCTACATGGAGCCCCAGGCGCTGATTTGCGCGAGGCTGTATGCGCCTGGCGAGGACCGTGCTCTCGACGTCCCCCTGCTGCGGGCACTGGTGGCGCGTGCCCTGGCCAGTCGGGAGGCCCTGTTTGCCGATGCCTGTTACCGGCTGATCTACGGCGACAGTGACGGTATCCCCGGGCTGGTTGTCGACCGGTTTGGCGACTACCTGGTGCTGCAGTTTCACAATGCCGGCATTGAGCGCCACGAGGCGGAGATTGTGGCGGCCCTGGTCGCCCTGCTGCAGCCGCGGGGGATCCTGCTGCGCGCCGATAGTCGCAGCCGTCGCGAACAGAGCCTGCCAGACCGTATCGAGGTGGTCCACGGAGAGGTGCCGGAAACGGTTCCGCTGCGGGAAAATGGCGTCTCCTTCCAGGTGCCCGTGTTCAAGGGTCAGAAAACCGGCTGGTTCTATGACCACCGCCTGGCTCGCGCGCGACTGGCGGCCTACGCGCCGGGCAAGCGGGTGCTGGATGTCTACAGCTATATCGGTGGCTGGGGCATCCAGGCCGCCGCCTTCGGTGCCGGTGAGGTATATTTTGTCGACAGCTCAGCCACTGCGCTGGACGGTGTGCTGGCCAACGCCCGCCTGAACGGCTGTGAAGACAGGGTTCAGCTGCGCCAGGGGCAGGCAGCCGAGACCCTGCAGGCGCTGCAGCATGAGGGCGAGAGTTTTGACCTGGTGATTCTGGATCCTCCAGCCTTTATCCAGCGGCGCAAGGACCTTAAAAAGGGTATCAAGGCCTATCAGCGCATCAATGAGCTGGGGTTGAAGCTGCTGCGGCCGGGAGGGGTGCTGGTGTCGGGCTCTTGCTCCATGCACCTGACACGGGCGGATCTGATGGCCGCC
>JBLRXF010000037.1:0-13466 GCA_047920875.1 Haliea sp.
CCTCCGCGCTCGCCAGTTGCAAGGCTTCTACCGCTGCCAGACTTTCGGCCAAGAGCTTCAGCGCGTTGCCCAGCTGGTGATGGATCTCGACGCCGGAGTGGCCGCCCGCAAGCCCCTTCAGCTCCAGCCGCCAGCACGATAGTTCAGCAGCGGCTGCCGCCAGCGGGTAGCTGCCGGTGAACACCCAGCCACCGCCTCCGGCGCAGCCAATGTACAGCTCGTGCCAGTCCTCGGTGTCCAGGTTCAGCATCAGCTTGCCGCTGAGCAGGCTGGCATCAAGCCCCAGCGCGCCGCCGAGGCCGGTTTCCTCGTCCACCGTGAACAGCAGCTCCAGCGGCGGGTGCTGTACATCGGTATCCGTCATCACCGCCAGCGCAGCGGCACAGCCAACGCCGTTGTCCGCGCCCAGGGTGGTCTGGTCCGCCAGCAGCCAGCCGTCCTCAACCTTCAGGGTCAGGGGGTCAGTGTAAAAATCGTGGGCCTTGTCGCCGGTCTTCACCGTCACCATGTCCAGATGGTTCTGGATGATGACCGTACCGCTGCCTTCACGTCCGGGGGATGCGGGCACATAGACCACCAGGTTGCCGGTGGCATCCAGCTGCCAGCGGTAATCGTGGGCCTCGGCCTGACTGATCACGTAGTCGCGCACTGCGTCCTCGGCCTTCGAGGGCCGCGGGATTTGCGTGATGCGGTAAAAGTGCTCCCAGAGGTGTTCGGGATCGGCAGGATACGCAAGGGGTTTCATGGTCAGGCCTTACATCAGGGCAAACTTGGCAATAAAGATCAGCGCCAGGAACCAGGCACCCGTGGAAATGTCCTGGCGGCGACCAACGAACAGCTTGATAGCAACATAGCTGACAAAGCCGACCGCGATGCCGTTGGCGATGGAAAAGGTCAGCGGGATCATCACCACGGTGAGCAGCGCCGGCACCACCTCGGTCATGTCCTCCCACAGGAGACCCTGCAGGCTGGTCAGCATCAGCATTGCCACGTAGATCAGGGCGCCAGCGGTGGCAAAGGCCGGCACCATGGCGGCCAGCGGGGCAAAGAAAATCGCTACCAGAAACAGGCTGCCTACCGTCACCGCAGTCAGGCCGGTGCGGCCACCCGCGGCGACGCCGGCGGCACTCTCCACGTAGCTGGTCACCGGCGCGCAGCCAAGGAAAGCGCCAAACACGCTGGAGGTGCTGTCCGCTTTCAGCGCCCGGTCGAGATTGCGGATGCTGCCGTCGGGGTTTACCAGGCCCGCGCGGTTGGCTACGCCCAGCAGGGTGCCCGCGGTATCGAACAGGTTCACAAACAGGAAAGCGATGATGACGCTGGTCATGGCCACATCCAGAGCACCGAGGATATCCAGCTGCAGGAAGATCGGCGCCATGCTCGGCGGCGCCGCCACCAGCCCCTGGTATTGCACCAGGCCCGAGCCCAGGGCGATAGAGGTAATACCGATAATGCCGATGATGATCGCGCCGTGCACCCGGCGGATAGACAGAATGGCGATCACCAGAAAACCCAGCGCTGCCAGAAACGGTTCCGGCTGTCTGAGGTCCCCCAGGGTGATAAAGGTGGCGTCGCTGGCGACGATAATGCCGCCGCTCTTGAGACCGATGAAGCCGACGAACAGACCCACCCCCGCACCCATCGCCACGCGCAGGTCCAGCGGTATGCTGTCCAGCATCCAGCGCCGCAGGCGGGTGACGCTCATGATGACAAACAGTACACCCGCCAGGAACACCGCCCCCAGAGCCACCTGCCAGCTGTAGCCCATGTCCGCGACTACGGAGTAGGTGAAAAAGGCGTTCAGACCCATGCCCGGCGCCAACCCCACCGGCCAGTTCGCGTACAGGCCCATCAGATAGCAGGCCAGGGCGGAGGCCAGGCAGGTAGCCACGAAGGCGGCTTGCGGGTCCATGCCGGCGGCCGCCATCATCTGCGGATTGACGAAGATGATGTAGGCCATGGTGACGAAGGTGGTGGCACCGGCAAGCAGCTCGGTGCGAACGGTGGTGCCGTGTTCAGATAATTTGAACAATCGCTCCAGAGGGCCTGCCGCAGGCGGGTGACCTTGCTCCATGGTGCTGAGTGCTCCCTCTGTCAGGCAAAGTGCGGAAAGGCCGCAGTTTACGCAATCACCGCCAGAGGCACCATAGCAGGGAAGCTGTGCTAACCTTTGCGCCCTCCCCGCCCGAGGACATCCCGGCCATGCACAAGCACTACATCAGCCCCCGGCAATTACTGGAGGATTCCTTCAGGCTAGCCTGGCAGGTATACAACAGCGGTTACCGCCCCAACTACATCGTCGGCGTCTGGCGCGGCGGCGCGCCAGTGGGGATCGCGGTGCAGGAACTGCTGGACGTGCTCGGCGTGGAGGCAGACCACATCGCCATCCGCACCTCGTCCTATACCGGCATCGGCGAGCGCAGCCGCCATGTCAAGGTACACGGGCTCACCTATCTGACCAAACAGCTGGAATCCGAAGATTCACTGCTGATTGTGGATGATGTGCACGACTCCGGCCTGTCCATCGACCAGGTGATCCACGACCTGCGTCAGGCCTGCAAGAAAAATACGCCGGATATCCGCATTGCCACCCCGTATTACAAACCCGACAACAACCAGACAGACCGGGTGCCGGATTACTACATCCACGAGACCAGCGACTGGCTGGTGTTCCCCCATGAATTGCACGGCCTGACTGCCGCGGAGATCCGCGCCAACAAGCCGGAACTGGCCGGCATCATGCCTGAGCTGGAGCAGCTCCTCGCGGCGAAGGGTCTGTAACCGCGCTACTCACGGGTGTAGGCCCTCACCACAGCGGCGTGCTGCGGGAACTGCGCCAGCAAATCCGCCCGCGTGCCCAGCGCCATGTCGGCATAGTCAAAGCCCGGGGCGACCGCCTCGCTGATCAGCCCGTACTCCCCTGCCGGCAGATGCGAGGCTTTCCAGACTCCGCCCTGCACGGTCAACTGCAGACGCTGGCCGGCGGCCAGGTCAGGCCCCAGGACCGCTGTTTCGAGGCGCCCATCGGGATGCAGCATGGTGTAGTGCACCGGCGCACCGAGGTGATGGAAGTGCACGATGTCGGATTCATTGCGATGCCAGTGCCCGATGGGGGAGTCATCCGTCAGCAGGTAATGGATGGACGTCATCGTATAGCGAGGCCCCAGCGGTGTGTCCACTTGCGGCCGATGATCGGGCTGGAAGGTACGGGCGAAATAGCCGCCCTCGATATGAGCTTCCAGGCCCAGGGTGGCGATGATGGTCGCCTTGTCCGGCAGTGCCACGGCAATCTCCTCGGCAGTTGAATATTCGACCCGAGCGGTTACTACCGCAAGGGCAAAGCTTGCAGCGATCAGGGCTGCTCTCATGCGTCGTTCTCCTGCTGTTCCCGTAACGCCTTGCGGATGAGGTCGCTGGCCCGGATCACGGCCGCTCGCAGCGCCTGCTCATCAATGGTGAGTACCTGGCGATCCCGCATCAGCACCTGTCCTGCGACAATGCTGGTCTGCACATCCTGGCTGTCGAGCACATACACCAGGTGGGATTGCACATCGTACAGGGGCATGTGCCGGGTCTGGGTGATATCCAGCTGGATCATGTCTGCCTGTAGCCCCACCTTCAGCTGGCCGATAACAGAATCCATGTGGATAGCCGCCGCGCCCAGGCGCGTCGCCATGGCCAGAGCCTGACTGGCAGGCATTGCGGTGGGGTCGCCGCTGGCGACCTTGTGCAGCAGTGCCGCCATGCGCACTTCTTCCCAGAGATCGAGATCGTTGTTGGAGGCCGCGCCATCGGTACCCAGGCCCACGTTCACGCCCGCTGCCAGCATCGCCGGCGCCGGGGAAATACCGGCACCCAGCTTCATGTTCGAGGTGGGATTGTGGATCGCGCCCACGCCGGCCTCGGCGGTGAGCGCAATGTCCTCTGCGTCCAGCTGTACCATATGCGCTGCGATCAGCGGCAGCTGATACATGCCCAGGCCGGACACGTGACGCACCGGGCTGGTGCCATATTCCGCGGCAATGAACTCGGTCTCCGCCGGCGCCTCTGCCAGATGCATGGTCACCACGGCCTTGAGCTCGGCCGCCTTCTCCACCGTGGCCTGCAGATGTTCGGCAGTAACGGTATAGGGTGCGTGGGGCGCAAAGGCGGGCGTGATGCGAGGATGCTTGCCCTGCCAGCGACCAACAAAATCCGCAGCCGCGGCAAAGGAATCGTCCCAGCCGGTGAAGCCCGGGCTGGGATAGTCGATGTGCGGGGCGCCTATGACCGCGCGCAGGCCGCAACGATCAACCACGCCAGCGATTTCGTCGGGATAGAAGTACATGTCGACGAAGGTGGTGGTACCGCCGCGGATCATTTCCCAGCAGGCGAGTTCGCTACCGGTGCGCACAAACTCGGGAGTGACAAAGCGGCCTTCCATCGGGAAAACATAGTGGTTTAACCAGGTCATCAGATCGAGATCATCGACCATGCCGCGGAACAAGGTCATGGCCGTGTGGGTGTGGCCATTGACCAGCCCGGGCATGAGCACGCGCCCCTCGCCCGGGATGCTGGCCTTGGCCACCCAGGCGCGGTCTATCCTCTCCCGGGGACCCACATCCACAATCACGCTGTCGCGCACCACCACTGCCGCATCCCGCAGCTCCGGCTGTGTCGGGTCCATCGTCAGCAAATAATCCCCATACACAATCAGATCGGCGCCAGCGGCGGGGTTTGCGAGCGCAACCAGCGGCGAACACAATGACCCCAGCACTAGCAAGGGCGCTAACATCCTCAACACAGGCATTCTCCCATCCCGCACGCCAGGGGACACAGTAGAGTGAGCAGCCCATCAAGATGGGCAAATTCCGGTATTTTTGCCGCAGGGGGCTGCGTCCGCCCCTGCAGAGGAGTAAGTTTGCACAAATGCGCCTTTAAGGCCAGCCGTGGGCACCAGAACCCGCGATCGCTCCGCAAGAAACCACCCACAGCACCCCACCAGTTTATTCAGGAGAGATATCCATGAAGAGGATCACCGTACCCCGGTTGGCCCTGACCGCCGCCGTTGTCGCGGCAGCTACAGCAGCTGCCCCGGCCCTGGCGCAGCTGGAAGAGATCATTGTCACGGCGCAGAAGCGCGAGCAAAGCCTGCTGGACGTCCCCCTGTCAGTCGCCACCCTGGGCGGGGAAAGATTTACCGCAATTTTTGAGGGCGGCGCCGACATCCGCGGCCTGTCCACCCGGGTGCCAGGCCTCTATGTCGAATCCTCCAATGGCCGCGTCGCTCCGCGCTTCTATATTCGGGGCCTGGGCAATATCGACTTTGACCTGGCCGCCTCACAGCCCGTGTCCATCATCATGGACGACGTGGTAAAGGAAAACGTCGTTCTGAAAAGCTTTCCGCTGTTCGACGTTGAGCAGGTGGAAGTTCTGCGCGGCCCCCAAGGCTCACTGTTTGGTCGCAACACCACGGCCGGGATCGTCAAGTTCGATTCCCGCAAACCCACCCAGGAACTGGAGGGGCGGGCCAAGGTAGACATCGGCGAGCTCGACACTCTGAACTTCGAAGGCGCGGTCGGCGGCGGACTTACCGACACCGTGGCCGGGCGAGTGGCAGTGCTGTACCAGAGCCGCGGTGACTGGATCGATAACGGGTTTACCGGGGAAGACGACGCCCTGGGCGGTTTTATTGAAAAGGCCGCGAAGGGTTTCCTGCTGTTCGAGCCCAATGACCGCATGAGCGCGCTGCTGGGCGCACACCATCGCGACCTGGATGGTACCGCCGCAGTATTCCGCGCCAACATCTTCACTACGGGGAGCAACAAGCTCAACGAAAATTACGACCGCGATACCGTGTTCTTCGACGACGGTGACAACAATCCGCAGGAGTACCGCAACACCGGCGTGAATCTGAAAGTGGAGTACGACTTTGACCGCGTCACCCTGACCTCCATCACCGCAGGTGAGGATGCCAAAGGCAGCAGCATGGGCGATATCGATGGCGGTTTTGGCGCCTCCTTCCTGCCCTTCATGGGTCCCGGGTTCATCCCGTTCCCCTCCCAGACCAAGGATTCAGCCGATGTCCAGCAGTTCACCCAGGAACTGCGGCTCGCCAGCAACAGCGGCGAGCGCCTGAACTGGCAGGTGGGCCTGTTCTACTTCGATTCCGAGCTGGATGTGGAAACCAATCCCTTCTTTATCCCGCCCACCACGGTCACTCATGAGAACACCTCGGTGGCGGTGTTCGGCCAGGCCGATTACGCGCTCACCGAAGCCTGGACCCTGACAGCGGGTCTGCGCTGGACCGACGATGAGAAGGATTTCTTCGCTCCGGGCTTCCAGGAGAGCGTATCCGATGACCAGGTCAGCGGCGATCTGGCCCTGTCCTTTGCCGCCAGCGACGCCTCCCTGTACTGGGCCAGGGTCGGCACCGGCTTCCGCGCCCCCACCATTCAGGGCCGCGACGTCGCCTTTGGCGCCGCTCCCTCGATTGCCGACTCCGAAACCATTACCTCCTTCGAGGTAGGCTACAAGGCGGAATACCTGGGCGGGCGCATGCGCCTCAACGCGGCGCTGTTCTACTACGAGGTGGATGACATCCAGTTCACCGCCGTGGGCGGCGTCGACAACTCGATTCAGCTGGTCAATGCCGAGCAGGGTACCGGCCAGGGCGGCGAGCTCGACGTCGAGTGGGCCATCACCGACAACTTCGCCATTACCTTCGGCGCCGGTTATGCCGATACCGAAATCAAGGACAGCAGCCTGCGCGTAGGCCCCTGCGGCAGCGGCGCCTGCACCGTTCGCAACCCGATTGACGGCGACGGCCTTGTGTCTGTCGACGGCAACCCTTTCCCGCAAGCACCAGAGACCACCTTCAACTTCACCGCCTCCTGGACTGTGCCGGTGGGCCGCGAGTCGGAGCTGTTTGCCTTTACCGACTGGTCCTACCAGGGTGACACCCAGCTGTTTCTCTATGATGCAGCCGAGTTTGTCACCGATGGGCAGTTTGAAGGCGGCGTGCGCCTGGGCTGGCGCCTGCGTGACGGCAGCTACGAAATCGCCCTGTTCGGACGCAACATCACCGACGAGGAGAACGTGCAGGGCGCGATCGACTTCAACAACCTGACCGGCTTTACCAATGAGCCACGGGTCTGGGGCCTGTCGCTATCCAGCACCTTTTGACAGCGGAGAAAATGACACCATGTTGAAATCTGCATTGCTTACCCTGTTCTGTGCTCTGCTGGCGCTTCCCGCGCTGGCAGAGGCCACAGGGCCCGACCCGATTCCGGTCAGAGTCGTTGTTGTCACCATGTTCGAGACCGGCGCCGACAGCGGCGACGAAGCCGGTGAGTTCCAGCGCTGGTACGAGCGCGTGCCGCTGGACACACGGTTTCCTGCTCCGCATATGCACCACGATATCCACATGAACCTTGAGTCCGGCATCCTCGGCATCGTCACCGGCATGGGCACCGCCAATGCCGCCGCCAGCGTCATGGCGCTGGGTCTGGACCCGCGCTTCGACCTGAGCCGGGCATACTGGCTGGTGGCGGGCATCTCCGGCTTCGACCCGGAAGATGCCTCCCTGGGCTCCGTGGCCTGGGCCGAATGGCTGGTGGACGGTGACCTGGCCCACGAGATCGATGCCCGGGAAATCCCCGAAGACTGGGATCACGGTTACTTCCCGCTGTTCAGCCAGGGGCCCGGCGACCCCGCGCGCAAAAGTTACAATCTGGGGGAGGTGTTCCGCCTCAACACTGGCCTGGTGAACTGGGCCTATGAGCTCACCAAGGGCATGGAACTGCCAGACCACGAGACCCTGGCCGCTGCGCGCAAGCCCTATGTAGACTACCCTGTGGGTCAGGAGCCGCCGAAAGTGATCAAGGGCGATCAGCTGGCTGCCATGACCTTCTGGCATGGCAAACTGCTCAACGATTGGGCCAACGAGTGGGTCAAGTACTGGACTGATGGCGAGGGCGAATTCGTCAGCTCAGCGATGGAAGACACCGGCACCTATCAGTCGCTGACCTACCTGCACGAAGCTGGCAAGGTCGACAAGAATCGGGTGCTGGTCCTGCGCACCGCCTCCAACTTCACCCTGCCCCCACCCGGCAAGACCGCCGCGGAATATCTGCGTGAAGAACAGCACGATAGCTACGCCGGGCTTGATGCCGCGCTGGAGAATGCCCACCTGGTGGGCATGAAGGTGATCGACGCCCTGCTCGCCGACTGGGACAAGCATGTGGTGACGCCGCCCGGCCAGTAGAGCGCGGCAGCCAGCGCTAGAGGCGAGAAGCGGTCAGCGAAAAATCGGCATGTGCCCAGGCCTGCTCGAACCGGGCCTGCACCTCGGCCGCGGCCTCCGCCTGATCCTGGGCCGCCAACGCCTCATTGAGGCCATACAGGGACCAACCGTTTTCCGGATTGCGCCGCAACTCCTCGCGATAAACCGCTTCCGCAGCTTGGGGCTGATCCAACCCCAACAGCACTGCACCCAGTGTCTGCCGCACCGGAGCGTGCCAGCCCGGGGGCTCATCATAGGGAATGGCATCCTCCAGGGCGACGGCCTCGCGCAGGGCAGCTAACGCTGCCTCGCCTTCGCCGCGGGCAGACGCCAGCTCGCCGGCGAGCACCCGCTCCGCGACCTGCACCCCGTGCTGCAGCGAATAGCGGCCCCACATCAACAGGTCTCTGATGCGCTGATCCTCCCGCACCGCGAACAGAGCCTGATAGTGCTGCTCCGCATCCTCCAGCCGTTGCTGACGCAGCGCAGCCAAGCCCTGGGCGTAGTGCCAGATTGCCACCTGGTACGGCAGGTCCGCGGCCGGCTGCGGCGATACCGTCACCTCGTCCCAGAGCCCGAAACGCACCTTTGCAAACAGCGGCGTCAGGGAGAACTGCTGCAGTGCCTCCATCCCCGGCATGCGCATCAACTCGGGGTCGCTGGTGCGCTCGCCGGTAGTTGCGGCCGCGGCCAGGGCAGTGGCCCGGTCCCCGGCCATAGTGGCCGCGAACCAGAGAAAATGGTGATTGTGCGGCACGTATCCCAGGGGGTAGACCCCGGGAGCCGGGCGACAGGTGGCCAGGTACAGGTCATCGGCCAGAATGGCGTCCTGGTTCACTACTGCGGCATCGTGCCAGCGCCCTACCCGGGCATAGATATGAGCCGGCATGTGCACCAGGTGGCCGGAACCCGGAATCAGCCCTCGCAGACGGTCCGCCGCCGCGGCACCGCGCTCGGGCTCCGGCGATGCCTCTACCGCGTGAATGTAGAGATGCAGGGCACCCGGATGGGCGTCATTGCGCGCCAGGGTTGCCTCGAGCCGCTGCACGATTTCGCGGGTGTTGCCCTTGGGCTGGCCCTCGGCATCCCAGAAATCCCAGGGCTGCAGGTTCATCAAGGCCTCTGCGTGCAGGGTGGCGGCATCCAGGTCGTCCGGATATTGGTTTACCAGATTTTCCATCGCCGCCGCATAGGCCTCATCGAGCGGCCTGCGATCATCGGGGGGATTTTCTGCATAGCGCGAGGACAGTGCCTGGATATACGCGCGTTCACGCTCGCTGGCCCGGTCCGCCACCGCTTGCGCCGCCTGCAGGCGCTCCCAGGCCACCGGATTCTGCGCCGGGTCCATGGCGGCATTGACGTGGGGCCCCAGGACCAGGGCCGCGCCCCACCAACACATGGCGCACTCCGGGTCCGACTCCAACGCGCGCAGAAAGGAGCGCTCGGCAGCATCGTGGTTGAAGCCATAGGTGAGCATCAGGGCCTGGTCAAACCAGCGCTGCGCCTCGGGCTGGGTCGTAGTGATGGTCATCTGGTGATCGCCCAGGCCCTCCAGTAGCGAGGCGCCCACCGGGGCGATGGTGGGCAGTGAAGCTGGCCGCGCTTCGGCCGCCGCAGTGGGAGCAGCAGCTGTTGCGGCGGTATCTGTGCTGATCCTGCTGTCGCCGGTAAAGTACACGAGCCCGGCAATCGCGACTATGCTGACAAGAACGAGAGTAAAGAAAGGTTTCATGCCGCACCTCCCGAAGGTATCGGATGAAGACCCTTCTGTTATAGACCACCCACACCCGATCCGCCAGATTGTTGGCGAGCGCGGTGGTTGTCGGAGACCATATGGCACGAACGCCGGCACTGTTGGCAGCTATAGCAGTCGGGGTGACCGCTGTCGCCCTGATGGCGGTACTGGGGTGGCGGCCCGCCCCTGTGGAGCCCGCCGCGCGGGAGTTACCCGCCCCGGCGCTGGCCGCAGGTGTCGCCGTGACCCCGCCCGCGGCGCTACCCGATTTCTCGCTCCGCGACCAGCGCGGCAAGCCATTCACCCCAGCGGCCCTCCAGGGGCATTGGAGCCTGATATTCCCGGGCTTTACCCACTGCCCCGACATCTGTCCTGCCACCCTGGCCATTCTCGACCGGGCACATGAGCTCCTCGGCTCCACAGCGGCAGATCTGCAGGTCGTACTGCTGAGCGTGGATCCACAGCGGGACACGCCCGCAGCGCTGGCACGCTATCTGGAGTTTTTCAACCCGGGTTTTATCGGGGTAACGGGCGAGCAGCAACAGCTGGAGCAACTCTATACGGGCCTCGGGGTCCAGCACATCCGCATCCCCGGCGCCCGCGGTGAATACAGCGTGGACCATTCAGCGGCGCTGTTGCTGGTCGATCCCGAGGGCAGGCTGGCGGGCTACTTCATGCCCCCGTTCAAGGCGGAGCGCCTGGCCGCGGACCTGGAGCCACTGCTGGCTGCGCGTCTGCCATAGCCTACAGGGCATTCTCCAGCAGGCGGGCATAGATGTCTTCTGCCTCTGCGCACATCGCCTCACAGCCTGCCGGGACCGTCACTTCCTCGAGCGGCAGCTCATTGGCAGGCTCAAAGCCTGTGGTCCGCTCGACCGCCGCATACCAGTGCGGAGCCCAGACGCCGTCGCTGGCGCGGCTGCCCGCGGGCCAGTGCAGCATTGCTTCGCTGGAGGGAATGCCGATGCGCGCGCACAGGGCGCGCAGGACGCGTTCGGGGTCGCGCAGAGTGGCGGCAGAATCGATCACCGGCGGCGCCGTGCCGAGCCGATCCGCTACGCGCTGGAACAGCGCCCATTGCTGCGGGAAGCCCAGCTCCTCCAGGACAAACTGCGGCCGCACCCTGGCGTAGGAGGCGATGATCCGGCGCGGCTCGCGGATGAGGAAGCAGTTCTGCAGAGCGTCGGTCCAGCCCATATCCATGGCCGGCAGGACATGCTGGGTCATGTGCTTCTGGTAAAACACCGAACAGGTAGCAGGGTCCGCTGTGACAGGCAGCTCCTCGCACAGCTGCCGCGCCACCTCGCGCCAGTCGCAGCTCATGCTGGCCATGACTTCGGCACCGGCGGGGTGCTCGAGGCCCGTGGCCTGCAGGTAGTAACCGTAGAACGGTTCATCGACGACCGCGCAGTCCGGGCGGTTCTCGAAGGCCCGCATCAGCGCGGTGCTGATATTGCGCGGGCCCGACCACATTGCAATACGCTGGATGACCATGGATCAGCCCCTCGGATGCTGCTTGCCGGGGCCATCGATATAGCGCGCCACCGTGGTCCGGTACTGAGCCTGCAGGCGCTTTACCATCACGCGCTCGGCGCCAGCTTCGCCGATAACGCGACCATCCACTTCCGTCACCGGCACCAGGCCGGCGAAGGTGCCGGTCACAAAGGCCTCCTCGGCGTTGTAGACATCGGTGAGGGTGAAATTTTTCTCGCGCACGGTCAGGCCCAGCTCGCGCCCCATCTCCAGCACCTTGCCGCGAGTGATGCCGTCGAGGCAGTAGTCGCCGGTGGAGGTCCAGATCTCGCCGCGACGGACAATAAAGAAATGGGTGGAATTGCAGGTAGCGACGAAACCGTGTGGATCCAGCATCAGCGCCTCATCGGCACCGGCTTTGGTCGCCTGAATGCAGGCGACAATGCAGTTGAGCTTGGAATGGGTGTTCAGGGTCGGGTCCTGCACATCGGAATAGCCGCGGCGCACATAGACCGTGTACAGGCGCACGCCCTTGTCCACCACTTCGGGCAGCGCCTGCTTGTACTCGGGAATGATCACCACCGTCGGCGGGGTGATGGTGACGCGCGGGTCCTGGTAGGGGGTGGCCTTGACGCCGCGGGAGACCATCAGACGAATGTGGACACCATCGCGCATGTCGTTGGCCGCCAGCAGAGCATACAATCGCGCTGCGAGTTCCTCGCGGCTGAAATCCGGCTGGAAGTCGAGCGTCTTCATGCCCTCAAACAGGCGCTCGAGATGACGCTCCAGGAACAGCACCGTATCCCCCTCGACACGCAGCCCCTCCCAGACGCCATCGCCGAGAATAAATCCTGAATCGAACACCGAAATACGCGCTTCAGCGCGAGGGAAAAGCTCACCGTTGATGTCGATCAGGATGTTGTCGTTGCGCGGGTCGCCCGCATACTCGTGAGTGCCTTTCATCTGCCTGCTCCGTGAATTTTGCGGGCCATATTGTGCGCTATTCGGGCTGCCAGTACATCCATGGTAAACTTCCGCGCCAGCCCCGAGACCCGCGAAACCGCCGCCGTGACCGACAAGCGCGACACGATTTATTCCCAGACCGTAGCCGAACCCGCTGCATTCCAGTTCGATGACCGCGTCGCGCAGGTCTTCCCCGACATGATCAAGCGCTCGGTGCCGGGTTACACCACCATCGTCGCCATGACCGGGCTGCTTGCTGGCCGCTTTGCCACATCGGGCAGCCGCCTCTACGACCTCGGCTGCTCCCTCGGTGCATCTACCCTGGCCATGCGCCAGCAGGTGCAGCACCGGGACTGCCTGATCATCGCTGTCGACAACTCCCCCGCCATGCTGGAGCGCTGCCAGACCGTCATCGCCACTGACAGCCACGATATTCCGGTAGAGCTGGTCTGCGCCGACCTGCAGGACATTGCCATTGAGGACGCGTCAGTGGTGGTACTCAATTTCACCCTGCAGTTCATTCCCCGGGAACAGCGCGACGGGATTATCCAGCGCATTTACGCTGGCCTGCGCCCGGGCGGCATCATGGTGCTGTCGGAAAAAGTCACCTTCGAGGACCCGCATCTCGACGCCCTCAATATCGACCTGCACCACGAATTCAAGCGCGCCAATGGCTACAGCGATCTGGAAATTGCCGGCAAGCGCAACGCCATCGAGAACGTGCTCCTGCGGGACACCCTCAGCGAGCACAAGCAGCGCATCCGCGGCGCCGGTTTCGGCAGCTGCGACGTCTGGTTCCAGTGCTTCAATTTCGCTTCTCTCATCGCCCTGAAATGATCGACTACCAACCCCTCATCCAGCGCTGGCAGGACACAGAGCTGACGCCCTGGGCGGAATTGCTGCCAGCCCAGATTGCCCGCGGTCTGGCCGTGGAGCGCTACGGTGTGACCTTCCTGGACACGGCCGACGCCTACGGTCCTGAGCTGGACGAGTACCTGATCGCAGACACGCTGCACCCCTACCCGGCCGGCC
>JBLRXF010000038.1:0-13163 GCA_047920875.1 Haliea sp.
GTCTGGCAGGAAGCCGGCGGCAGGGGCCGGGCAGAGGTGGGACGAAGCGTACAGCGTGTTTTCAAAAGCGCTTCCTGATTGCAGCGAAACCACAGCGTTCCCCTGATTACAAACCCTGCCCGACAGAATGTCAACGACGAATCGTGCCCCCGCACCCTGCCAGCCTGCCTCGCACAGCCTCGCACAGCGAATCCTGACAGGGGCGCTCTTTTCCGCTACGATAGCCGGCTCACTCACTGCCAGCCAAAGACTTTACCCCGCGATGCTCAACCCGGACTCACTCGCCCAGCTGAAGGGCCTTAAATCCCAGATGGAGGCCGAGAAAGAGCGGGCTGAAGCGGTGGTCAAGGGCACCCAGTCCCGCTATGGCTTCGCCGTGCTTGACGATGGCAGGGAAATCTTCATTCCACCGGACGAAATGCTCAAGGCCTTCCCCGACGACAGGGTATGGGTCTGCGTTCGACCCTCAGGTGACGGCAAGACCATCGCTGACATCGAAAAGCTGATCGACAGCCCGCTGGGGGATTTCAGCGGCCGCTGCGTGCGCAAGGGCAACGCCCTGTTCGTGCAGCCGGACCTGCCCCAGCTCAAGCGCTGGCTGTTTATCCCCCCCCATGCCCGCAACGGCGTGCGCGAGGGAGACTACGTGCGCTGCGCCATCCTGCGTCACCCGATTCGCGACGGCAAGCCACAGGCCAAGATCCTGCAGGTGCTGGGCAACGACGACACGCCCGGCATCGAGAACCTGTACTGCATGGCCAAGTACCGGCTGGCGCCAGCCTGGAGCACGCCGGCCCTCAAGGACATGGAGAAGCAGCTGGCGGAATGCCGGCCGCTGGCGACCGAACGCCGACGGGACCTGACCGATCTCGAGTTTGTCTCCATAGACGCCGCCAAGACCCAGGATATTGACGATGCCCTGTATGCCGATATCAGCAGCGGCGGCTGGACGTTATACGTGGCCATCGCCGACCCTACTGCCTGGATTCCGGCGGGCTCAAGCCTGGAGCAGGACGTGGCCGCCCGCGGCACCTCGGTCTACTTCCACGGCGACGTGCTGCCCATGCTGCCGGAACAGATGGCCCAGGATACCTGCGCCCTCTCCGAGGGCAACGATCGCGCTGCCCTGGTCTGCAAGATTGCCGTCAGCGACAGCGGCGACGTCGGCAATTTCGAGTTTATCGAAGCCACCGTGCGCTCCCGGGGCAAACTGTCCTACTTCGCGGTCGACCGCTATCTGAACGGCAACGGCGATGACCTGATGAGCCACGCCACACCGCTGGAGGCGCTGTATCAGGTTTATCGGGCCCTGCGCGCTCGCCGCGAGGCCGAGGAACTGGTCATGGAGGATCGGCGCGAATTCCGCTGGATCCTCAATGACCGCAAGCAGATCGAGTCCATCGAGCCCCACGACAAACTGCTGTCGCAGAAGCTGGTGGAGGAGTGCATGATTGCGGCCAACCGCTGTGCAGCCCGCTTCCTGGCTGAGCGCGAAGCCAGCGGCCCCTTCGTCACTCATCCGGGCATCCGCGCCGATCGCATCGAAGAGTGCCGCAAGTTTCTCACCCTGCATGCCCCGGAAGCTGCTGAGCTGGACCCGGTCAGCCGCGAAGGCTACAGGGACATCATGCGCTGCCTGAGCGGCAGCGCCAACAGCCTGCCACTGCGCGCCATGGTCAACCGCCTGCTGACCCGGGCCGAGCTGTCGACCAAGGCAGGCCTGCACATGGGTATGGCGCTGGAGTGCTATACCAATTGCACCTCGCCCCTGCGCAAGTATGTGGATTTTCTGGTGCACCTGCAGATCAAGGCCGCGCTGCACGGCCAACAGCCAAACCTGGTAACCCGGGAACAGCTGGCGGCCGTCAAAGAGCGCCTGGCCAACGTCCGTGCAGCGACGCAGGAGGCAGAGCGCTGGCTGGCCAGCAAGTACCTGGCGCGCCAGGCACCGGCGCAGCCAGCGGGATTCAGCGGGCGAATCATTCACGTCAATAGTTCCGGCTTCAGCGTGCGCCTGGTGGATTGCGGCCTGGAGGGCTTTGTCGACCTGCGCAAGGATCCGGAGAAATTCAGCTACGACAAGTGGACCGCCAGCCTCACCAGCACCACACGCCGCTTCCAGCTGGAACAGGTAGTAACGCTGGACTACATCGGCGCGGATACCGAAAGCAGCTACCAGGCCCTGTTTCGCCTGCGCCCCGGCAGTGGCCTGAAGGGGCCGAAACCCGCAGCCGAGTGACTGCGGGCCGAAGCTGACGCTGACGGTTTAAAAGCTGGCGTTGCCGGGCGTGCGGGGGAAGGGAATGGCGTCGCGCACGTTGTCCATGCCGGTCACGTAGTTGAGCAGGCGCTCGAACCCGAGGCCGAAACCGGCGTGGGGGACAGTACCGTAGCGGCGCAGATCCCGGTACCACCACAGCTCCTCGCGCAGATGGGCATCCATGCGCGCATCCAGCACATCCAGGCGCTCTTCCCGCTGGCTGCCGCCGATGATTTCCCCGATACCCGGGGCCAGCACATCCATCGCCGCCACAGTGCGTCCGTCATCGTTCAGGCGCATGTAGAAGGCCTTGATCTCCTTCGGGTAATTCATCACCACCACCGGGCGCCCGACATGGGTTTCAGCCAGGTAGCGCTCGTGCTCGGAGGCCAGGTCCACGCCCCAGGCCACCGGGAACTCGAAGGCCTTGCCGCAGTTCTGCAATATGGCAATCGCCTCGCTGTAGTCCAGGCGCTCGAAGGGACTATCGATGACGGTGCGCAGGCGCTCGATCACCGTGCTGTCAACGCGCTGCTGGAAAAATGCCATGTCGTCCTCACGCTCTTCCAGCACACGGGTAAACAGGTGCTTGAGCAGCGCTTCCGCGAGGTCGGCATTGGCGGTGAGGTCGGCAAAAGCGATCTCCGGCTCCACCATCCAGAATTCCGCCAGATGGCGGCTGGTATTGGAGTTTTCCGCCCGGAAGGTAGGGCCAAAGGTATACACCTTGCTCATGGCAAGGCAGTAGGCTTCGACTTCCAGCTGCCCGGAAACCGTAAGGAAGGCATCGCCAGCGAAGAAGTCCTCGCCGTGGTCCACGCTGCCATCGGCTTTGCGCGGCAGGTTGGCCAGATCCAGGGTACTCACCCGGAACAGCTCCCCCGCGCCCTCACAGTCACTGCCGGTGATGATCGGCGTGTTGATCCAGTGGAAGCCGTGGCTGTAGAAATAGTTGTGGATCGCATTGGCCAGCGTGTTGCGCACCCGGGTGATGGCGCCGAAGGTATTGGTCCGCGGTCGCAGATGGGCCTGGGTCCGCAGATACTCGAACGTGTGCCGCTTCTTGGCGATGGGATAGGCCTCCGGATCCTCTACCCAGCCAACGACCTCCACCTCGCTGGCCTGGATTTCCAGCGCCTGCCCCTGGCCCTCGGAAGCCACCAGCTCGCCACGCACGCTCACCGCGCAGCCAGTCGACAGCTTCAGTATCTGGCTTTCGTAGTTGTCCAGCGTTGCGGGCACCACCGCCTGGATGGGATCAAAGGAGGAGCCGTCGTGGACGGCGAGGAAGGAGATACCTGCCTTGGAGTCGCGCTTGCTGCGCAGCCAGCCGCGGACGGTGACAACGCTGCCCAATGGCAGATCACCGCTGAGGGCAGAGGCAACCGGAATATGATCAGACATGGGATGTATCTCCATGGGAACAGGTGGGAGCGGCGCAGAATACCCAAAGCGGCGGCGGGCTGCCAGCGCCGGGCTGACCCGAACTCAGCGAGCGATCCGGTTGATCGTGTTGCCGTCGAAATTCAGGCCCTCCGACAGTCCCCGGTCGGAAAACCCGAGGGCCAGCACCGGATGCTCTGCTCCTGCCAGCCTCTTGCCAGTACCCGCTGCCCGAAACAGATCCACCTTGCCGTGCACCCCTATCTGCCAGCCAACGGTATTGCGAAACGACACCAGCGCATCATCCGTCATGAACAGGATGACCTTGCCGGTACGCACGGCGTCCTCAGGGAACTCGGGGCGAGGTCCCGATGTGGCGTAATAGGCCACCGCCTCACCACCGATCAGCAGCGCACCCTCGCCATACTGGCCGCCGGTGCCGAAGCCCATACGGACGATATCGGGAAACACCAGCACACCGCGGGCGTTGTGCAGCAAACCCTCCACCTCCGGAGCAAAGCCGCGCAGCTCTCCCAGCGCGGCATCGGATTTGATCTCGATCTGCTCCCGACTGTCGGCGCGCGCCCCGGTCGCCGCCAGCATCAACAGCAGCCCAGCAATAGCCGCCACAAGGCCGCACTTGCGCATGATCAAACCTCCTTCTCAGCAAAGCATTGCCCCACCCACTGCTCAGAGAGCTGCCACAGGCGCTCGGCTGCGGCTGGATCCACAGCCCAGGGTTGCACCCCCCCGGCACTGTCCACCGTCGCCGCTTCAGCGACATCACAGTCCTCGAGATAGAGTCCTCCCCGGCCCGCCAGCTCCGGCGCTGTTGCCGCCCAGACACTGGTTGCTGCGCCCTGGGGAATGCTTTTGAAAGCCATCTTGCCACCGGGGAAACTGGCGATGATGCGAGCCATGTCTTCCTGGTCGATGTGGCGCCCAAGTTCTGTGGAGATGGCGCCCGGATGCACCGCAAAGGCGCGCACGCCGGCACCGCGGGTGCGCGCGTCAAGCCCAACCGAGAACAGCGCGTTGGCAGTCTTGGATTGCCCGTAGGCCTGCCACTTGTCATAGGGACGCTGACGATAGTTGGGATCCTCGAAATCGAACGCTGAAAATCTGTGGCCCGCAGAGCTCAGGTTCACTACCCTCGCCTCCTTGCCCTGGGCGGCTGCGGCCTTGAGCGCAGGCAACAGCAGACCGGTAAAGAGGAAATGGCCGACATGATTGGTGCCCAGCTGCATCTCGAAACCCTGGGCGGTCTCGCCATGAGGGCAGGCCATGACGCCGGCGTTGTTGATCAGCAGGTCGATTCTCGGGCAAGCTGCCAGCAAACCCGCGGCAGCTACCCGCACCTGTTCCAGGTCGGCCAGATCAAGCAGAGCAGATTCCAGGCGCCCGGGCAGGGATTCCGCTTCTAGCGTCGCCAAGGCGAAGTCCAGCTTGGCGCGGTCCCTGGCCAGCAGCCATACGGTGGCACCGGCACCTGCCAGCGTGCGCGCCGTCTCCACTCCCAGTCCGGCTGAAGCGCCGGTGACCAATGCCACCCTGCCGCTCAGATCCAGCCCGGCAATCACCTCATCCGTGGTCGACTCGAAGCCAAACTCCCGCATACCCATACTCCCTGCTCCTGCAGTTCTGTTATCGTGGCCGGTATTGTGCAACAAGATACCACCGGACAGGTCATGGACAGAAAAATTCTTGCACGCCTTGAGCGCGGTGCCTACGTCAGTTTTGCCACCCGCAAACGCAGCGGCGAGTTTGTACCCACGCCTGTCTGGTTCGCTCCCGGGGACGGCGGCTACTACCTGTTTTCAGCCGGGAACGCCGGCAAGGTAAAGCGCTTGCGCAATTTCAGCGAAGTCCGACTGGCGCCCTGCACGGTCACAGGCCGGGTGACTGGAGACTGGCTGCCGGCGTGGGCGTTCCTGCTTGAGGAACCGGGGGACATAGCCACAGCGCTGGATGCCCTGCGACGCAAATACGGCTGGCAGATGTGCTTGCTGGACGCGCTGTCCAGGGCGGCCGGCAAACTGAATCGCAGGGCCTATATCCGCGTAGAGCCGGGCTCTGCCGCGGACTGAGTCTCCGCCAGCTCGCGCTGCCTGAGGGCCTCCTGCTGGGCCAGGTAATGCTTGACCCTACCCATCCAGTAATCGCGGTCAGCGTCGCGCCCCATCTGCCCGTACAGCACCACCAGGTTGTTCATTGCAGAGCGATCGCCGCGGTCGATGGCCAGAGCCTGGAACAGTGCCCACTCGGCTTCTTCCAACTGCTTCGCGTGCCGGTAAGCAGCACCCAGGTTGACCCACAGAAGGGGCAGGCCGGGGCTCAACTGCAGCGCCCTGGCCAGCCCGATCCAGGCGGCCTCAAGGTCACCCCTGGCCAGCGCCTCCATGGCGATATTGTTGAGGTCCAGGGCTGCCGCGTCCGCGTCCTCCAGCAGCCGCGAAGCGGCGATATCCCGCGACTGCAGCGGATCGATATCCACCATGAACTGCTCGCCAGAGGGCATCCGCACCATCACGTTTACGTGCAGGCGCACCGCGACCCGCTCCCCCACGCGCGTCCACTCCGGGCGCACCTCCAGCCACTGGTAACGGGCATCGAGCCCGGCCTCCCGGGCCAGAGCAACAAACAGGTGAGCGAAGGACAGACAATTGGCGGCACCCGTCCTGAACACCGAGGCCGCGGTCCCGTCTGCGAAGGGATCGTAGGCAAGCCCCAGAGTACCCTGCCCCTTTACTGCCTCGTGCAGGCTCAACATGCGCTGGCGCGCGCCGCCACCCCGAGGGGCGTAGCGGGCCACAAACTCGCGCATCTCCGGCGTCAGTGCCAGCAAATCGGGGGCGGGGCCAGTGGCGGCTGCATCGGCCAGGGTGATGGGAGCACCGTGGTGCAGCAGGGGTGGCAACTGCCTCGCAGCGGCCGCAGGACCGTCAATAGTCCCGCAAGCCGCCAGCAAGACGCAGCAACACAGCGCCGCGGCAGCCCGCAAGCAGGGGCAGGGGGTATGTGCCATGACAGCCTCCCGGTCCGCACACCAGGGCAGACCTTCGCCAAGTATAGCGTTCCCCAGGCCCCGCTGCCGGGTCCGGCGCAGCTACCGATTTCTTGACCCGCATCAAGGCAAGTCGCCGTGGGCTTTGCCAGAATTCTGCTTCAGTTCAGCAAACAATAATCAGGAGGCGAGGACAATGAAACATCACACACTGCAGGAAGACAGCGTCGAGGATCAGAAGACGCTGCGTCGATTGGGTGCGGTTATCGGGCTGTTTTGCCTGGCGACAGCCACCATGGCCGTGGTTATAGGCCTGGTGATGGGCTGAAAGCGGCTCAGGCCGCGGTGTGGAGGCCGCACTCGCGGCCGTCGTGCACTTTGGTCGGATCGAAGTAATGCCGGCAGGTGGGCAGCTGGTGCTGCGCCATGTACTGCTCCACGTCCTGATCTGACCAGTAGAACAGGGGCGCCACTTTGAGGATCCCGCGGTCATCGACTGACAGGATATCCAGTGTCTTGCGGTGTTCGGTTTCTTCCCGCCGGATCCCGGTAAACCACACTTCCGGCTGCAGGTCCGCCAGCGCCCTGGCAAAGGGCTCCAGCTTCACCTGGCGGGTGAACTCGCGGTGCCGCTCTTCCTCGTCCACCGTGGGTATGCCACCCATGATCGCGTTGCGACGCTCAGAAGTCATGAGCGGGCTGTAGACGCGGATATCCAGAGCCAGATCCCGGATCAGACGCTCCGCCACCACGTAGGTGTCGCGCAGGTTGTAGCCTGTATCCACCCAGACCGTGGGCACGCTCGGATCAACGGAGCTGACCAGATGCAGCATCACCGCCGCATTGCGGCCCATGCTGGTGGTGGCAATGGCGGGCTTGCCCAGCGCCAGTGCCCACTGCACGATGGCGGTCGCACTGGCCCCGCGCAGGGCGGCGTTGGCGCTGTTCAAATCAATACTCACGAGCGGTCGGGGCTGCCGTTATTGTCGAAGACCGCGAACTCTAAAGAATCGGAGCGGCAGTGACAAATAACCAGATTTTATAAGGTTATATGCGGGCGCCGCTGGCGCGCTGAACAGATGGGCCAGTTTTGCTGGCCCATTGCCACCATTGCCTGCCGCTGTCCAAGCTACAATACTGTCATCCTCATCCTGAACCCGGAGGACACCCGTGGCCAACTCACTGTGCGAACGCCTGGGCATTGACTACCCCATCTTTGCCTTCACCCACTGCCGCGATGTCGTGGTCGCCGTCAGCAAGGCCGGCGGCATCGGCGTCCTCGGGGCGGTTGGTTTCAGCCCCGAACAGCTGAAAGAAGAGCTGGACTGGATCGACGAGCGCATCGGCGACAAGCCCTACGGCGTCGATATTGTCATCCCGCAAAAGTATGAGGGCATGGAGGCCGTGTCCGCGGAGGAAATGGAAAAGCAGCTCTGGGCCATGGTGCCCCAGGAGCACATCGACTTCGCCCAGCAGCTGCTGGCCAACGCCGGCGTGCCGGAATGGCCCGACGGCAGCAAGACCATGGGCCTGATGGGCTGGACCGACGCCACCGCCACACCGCTGCTGGAGGAGGCCCTGACCCGGCCCAAGTGCAAACTGATCGCCAACGCGCTCGGAACGCCCCCGGCGGAGAAGATCAAGCAGGTGAAGGATTCCGGGCGTCTGATCGGGGCGCTCTGCGGCAAGGTCAAGCAGGCCGTGGCGCACAAGGAAGCGGGGCTGGACTTTGTCATTGCCCAGGGTGGCGAGGGCGGAGGCCACACCGGTGACGTCGGCTCGATTGTGCTCTGGCCACAGATTGTCGACGCCATCGGCGACCTGCCCATGCTGGCCGCAGGCGGCATCGGCAACGGTCGCCAGATTGCTGCCGCCATGGCGATGGGTGCGGCCGGTGTCTGGACCGGCTCTCTGTGGCTAACGGTTGAAGAGGCCCACATCCAGGCGGCCCAGCGCGAGTCCCTGCTCAAGGCCACCAGCGAGGATACAATTCGCTCACGCTCCTGGACCGGCAAGCCCTGCCGCATGCTCAAGAGCGAGTGGACCGAAGCCTGGGACCGGGCCGACACGCCCAGCCCGCTGGGTATGCCGCTGCAGGGATTGGTAACTTCCGATGGCATCCGCAGGACGGCGGTTTACGCCGACCAGGGCGACTGCCAGAAGGTCGCCTTCAACCCCTGTGGCCAGGTGATCGGCCAGATCAACAGCGTGGAATCCTGCAGGCAGGTGATTTACCGGCTGCTGGATGAGTACGTGGACGCGGTGCAGAAGGCCGGCAGCCTGCTGCCAGAGACCTGAGCCACCGCTAGCTGCCCTCGAGCTCCGCGTAGAGCTCGAGAAACTGCAGGGTCAGTTTATGGCTGGGAGCCATGTCCACCAGCGGCCGATGCTCCCGATGTGACTCCTTCATCTTCACCGAGGTGTTGAGGTAGGTGCGGCACACCGGGTAGCCCTCCTCCTCCAGCTCCGCCACCAATTCGCCGGGCAGCCGCGCCTGGCTGTTGAACTGGTTAATGACAATGCCCTCGACCTCAAGATCGGGGTTGTGGTCCTCCTGCAGCTCGGCAATGTTTTCCATCAGCGAGTACAGGCTCTGGCGGGCAAAACTGTCGCAGTCGAAGGGCACCAGCACGGCATCGGCGGCGATCAGGGCCGACTTGGAGTAGAAATTGAAGTTGGGCGGGGTATCGATATAGACCCGGTCGTACTCTTCGTCCAGCTTTTCCAGGGCGTCGCGCAGCTTGTAGATCTTGTAGCGCGACTCCAGCTCCTTCTCCAGCTGGGTCAGCACCGGGCTGGAAGGCAGCAAGAAGAGATTCTCCCAAGGCGTCTCCCAGACAAAGGAATCCGGATTCTGGCGCATCTTGCGCGAACCCACCGTCTGCTTGAACAGGCCTGCCACCCCCTGGGCCTCCGCGGGGAAGGCATCGGCATCGATTTCACCCACCAGGTAATGGGTACTGTTGCCCTGCACATCGAGGTCGATCACCAGCGTGCGCAGGCCGCGGGCGGCGCTGATGGCGGCCAGATTACAGGTAATACTGGTCTTGCCAACCCCGCCCTTCTGGTTGAAAACAACGCGTTTCATGCAGGAATCTCCCGGGATGAATTGCTGAGCAGCGGGGCTCAGTGTAGCCAAAGCGGGCTGGCTTGGGTAGCTGAGAGGGGCTGGCTGCCGCGTTCTGGCTCGTCTGAATCCTGTTGCGCCGCGACACAGTGTCGACGCCCGCGGCTGCCCTTGCGCTCAGTCCCGAACTTCGAGCAGATGAATCTCGAACACCAGAGGCGTGTTGGGCGGGATGCTGTCACCAGCGCCCTGCTCGCCGTAAGCGAGGGAGGGCGGGCAGGCGATACGCCACTTGGCGCCAGTGCCCATGAGCTGCAGCGCCTCAGTCCAGGCCGGTATCACCTGGTGCACACCGAACTGGGCAGGCTCACCGCGCTGGACCGAGCTGTCAAACACGGTGCCGTCGACAAAGGTGCCGTGATAGTGGGTTACCACCGTGCTGCGCGGCCCGGGGCTGGCGCCGCTACCGGCCTCCAGCACTTCGTATTGCAGGCCGCTGGCGGTGGTGGTCACCTCTGGCCGGGCGGCATTGGTGGTCAAAAACTGCTCCGCAAGCTGCTGCCGCTGGGCGGCAACGGCCGCAGCCGCGGCCTGCTGCTTGGCCTTGATCGCCTCGTAGCTGGGGTTGAGCTCGCCATCGGCCAGCAGGGACTGTTGCTGCTGGTACCAGTGCTGCATGCCGATCATCACCGCTTCCAGGTCGAGCCCGTCAAAACGATTACGCAGCAGCTGGTCGCCAAACTGCAGGCCGAAACCGTAGCTGACTTTCTGCTCATCGGTGGTCAGTTCCACCTCGGGAAGTAGGGCCATGAATACCGTCCATTTGCGGATTGGGGGGAGACGCGCAGCTTAGCACAATTGCCTCCCGCATGGCCCGCTCAGGGCAGTTGGCGGACTTCGTGGCGCCGGTAGTGGGCTGCGGTCATTTCCGTGTGCCAGATGGCAAAGGTCCCGGATTCGAGGTCGTCATAGGCCTGCACAATGGCATCGTTCACCTCCGGGTAGGCGACCTCATCCCAGGGGCATTCCTCCCGGGAAAAATAGCGGCAGGCCAGGGATTCGCTGCCGGCGCAGGTCTCCTCGGTAGGCACGCGGGCGCGGAAGGCAACGTAAATCTGGTTGATGAAGGTGATCGTGCCCATCATGTAAAACTCAAGCGCCGTGGCCGGCAGCACCACGCCCGCTTCCTCCCGGAGCTCACGGGCGGCTCCCTCTGCCAGGGTTTCGCCCAGCTCCATAAAGCCGCCGGGAATCGCCCAGGCACCCACCTTGGGCGGCAGGGCTCGCTGTACCCACAGCAAGCGTTTGCCGCAGGCAATAAAGGTGGTCAGCACGATCATCGGGTGGTCGTGGTGCAGCTGCCCACAGCCACTACAGCGCCAATGGTTGCGCAGCTCACCACCGATCCGGTTGCGCGCCAGGGTGGCACCACAGTGGGGACAGTAACGGGTCATCAGCCTGCGGCCTCCTGCCAGGTGCAATGCCAGTAGCTCAATCAAGTTGGCAAAAATAGCACTTTGCCCCGGGAAAAGCATTGGCACTACACTTGGCATCCCCTTATGTGAAGGAACACAAACGTGCCAAGCGACCCTCAGGTGCAGCTGCTGCTGACCGGCAATGAAATCATGAGCGGCGATACCGTCGACTCCAACTCGGCCATGATCGCGCTGCGCCTGGCCGAGATCGGCCTTGGCGTCTACCGGAAAGTCACCGTGGGTGACGATAGCACTCTGCTGCAGGCGGAACTGCTGGCCATGGCCGCGCAGGCGGATATCGTCATCGTCAATGGCGGCCTCGGCCCCACCGTAGACGACCTGACAGCAGAGATCCTGGCTGCTGCTGCGGGCGTGGGGCTCACGGAACATCCCGATGCGCTCGCCCATCTGCAGGACTGGTGCGCACGCCGCAATCTGCCGCTGAACGCTGCCAACCGCAAGCAGGCGCAGCTGCCGACGGGTGCCCGGATCATTCCCAACCCGATTGGCAGCGCCGTGGGCTTCGAGCTCACCCTGGGCCACTGCCGGGTGATCTGTACACCGGGCGTACCCGGGGAGCTGCGACGCATGCTGGACAGCATCATCGATGAGCTCGGCCGCTCCCTGGCGCGGCCCGCACAGCGCCATATCCTGCGCCTGCAGACCTTTGGTCTGGGGGAATCCACGGCCCAACAGATGATCAGCGACGCCTTCCCGAACTGGCCAGCCGCGGTGGAGCTGGGCTTTCGCGCCGGTGCCCCGCAAATGGAGATCAAACTGGCGGTGACCGACGCGGCCGACCTGCCGCTGCGGGCCCAGTGTGAACAACGGCTGCGGGAGCTGTTCGGCGACCACATCATCGGTGCAGGGGATACCCAGCTCGCCGGGCGGGTTCTGGAGCTACTGCGGGACAGGGGCGAAACCCTCACTACCGCCGAATCCTGCACCGGTGGCCTTGTCGCCAGCATGCTGACCCGTATCCCCGGCTCCTCAGCCGGTTTTCATGCCGGCTTCGTCACCTATGCCAACGAGATCAAGACCGCCGTGCTGGGGGTGCAAACAGAAACGCTTGCCGTGCACGGCGCGGTCAGCGAGGAGGTCGTGAAGGAAATGGCACTGGGCGCTCTGCAGCGGTCCGGCGCAGACCATGCCATCGCCGTTTCAGGGATTGCCGGCCCGGACGGCGGCAGTGCTGACAAACCGGTGGGGACGGTCTGGCTGGCCTGGGGTAGCGCCGGCAATCTGCAAACAGCTTGCCTGCTGTGGCCGGTGGAACGCGGCCTGTTCCAGACCATGGTTGCGGCCACCGCGCTGGACCTGGTCCGCAGGCAGCTGCTGGGGATAGCCAGCGAACCGCGCTATGTCAGCCAGCGCCGGGCACGCTGATCACTCAGGGCTGGTTGCCGGGGCCCGGTGCCAGACCAGGGTGTGGTAGCGGATGACGCCGCGCACCTCATCCTTGCCGCTCAGCACCAGGGTTTGCCCGTCCAGCTCGGCGTGGCGCAGTTGTTCAGTGCCGGGAAAGTTGGGGTTCAGGCTCTGGGTAACGTAATGAACCACATCGCCGTTGATGACCCGATAGCGGCCTGCATAGTGGAAATAGCTGCTGTAGGCGCTGGCCCTGACCGCGTCCGGCATCTTGCGGGGGCTTTCACCCTCGGGCAGGCGGGCCCGTTCACGCCGGCATATGGAGGCGCTCATCCAGCCATCGTCGCTGTACAGCAGGAGGCCGCGGGGGTCCTCGCCAAAGGGGTTGCTGATGTCCTCGCGGTCGGCAAAGCCGATGGACCATGACTCTAACTGCCAGGTCCCAACCAGTTGCTGTTGTTCAATCATCGGTTTTCCTGTTCCTGTTCCTGTTACTGAATGAACGGCAGCGCCTAGGGCTGCAAGCGCTCGATACGCCAACCACCAGCCTCCTCGCGATAATAGCGGAAGCGATCGTGCAGGCGATGGGCACCACCCTGCCAGAAT
>JBLRXF010000039.1:0-13125 GCA_047920875.1 Haliea sp.
CACAGGTCCCCCCGCCCACTCCTGAAGAGAAGCTTTTTTCTTTTTTATATCAGGAGAAGACCATGAGACGTTTTATGCCTCTCGCAGTGGCTGTTGCCGCTGCGAACGTGGCGGCGCAGCCGCTGCCTATTGAACATGTACTGGTGTCCGCGCCCCTGCAGAAGCAGGAGGCGGAAACCGCCCTTCCGGTTACCGTACTCACCGGTGAAGATTTGCGCCGCGCCGCTCGCGCGAATATCGGCGATACCCTGGGCGATATTCCCGGCCTGGCCAATGCATCCTTTGGCCCCGGCGTAGGCCAACCGGTGATCCGCGGCCAGCAGGGCCCTCGGGTCACGGTGCTGCAGAACAGCACCAGCAGCGCCGATGCCTCGGCCGTCAGCGCCGACCACGCGGTCTCGGTGGAAGCGCTGTTGGCGGACAGCATCGAGGTTCTGCGCGGCCCCGCCACCATGCTGTACGGTGCCGGCGCCATCGGCGGGGTGGTGAATGTGATCGACAACCGGATTCCCCGACAGCGGCTTGACGGCGTCGAGGGCGGCGCAGAAATGCGGCACGATTCCGCTTCGGACATGGACACCGCGGTGCTGCGGCTTGATGCCGGCAGCGGGAATATCGCCTTTCACATCGACGCGCTCTACCGGGATTGGAACAATCTCAATATTCCCGGCCTGGCTGCTCGCGAGCACGACGACCACGATGATCACGACGATCATTCCGATGATCACGACGACGAGATGGAGACTACCGACGGCTATATCGACAACACCGGTGGCCGCACCCGGGCCCTGACCCTGGGTTCCAGTTACCATTTTGAGCGCGGCCTGGTTGGCTTCGCCGTCAGCCGACTGGAGAACGACTACGGTATTCCTGCCGGCGCGCACGGCCACCACGGTGACGACGACCACGACGACCACGACGACCATGACGACCACAGCGACGATCATGACGACCACAGCGACGATCACGATGACCATGACTCGCATGGTCACGGTGATGGTATCCGGCTGGAGGTCAAGCAGACCCGCTATGACCTGGCTTTCGAGCTGACAGAGCCCCTGCCCGGCTTCGAGTCCCTGCGCAGCATGGTCACCTACACGGATTATGAGCACGCCGAAATTGAGGGCGATGGCGAGGTCGGTACCCTGTACAGCAATGAAACCTGGGAGACACGGATCGAGCTGGTTCACGCCGAGGTCGCGGGTTTCCGCGGTGCTCTGGGCCTGCAGGCCAGGGTCGGCGAGTTCAGCGCCTTGGGCGAAGAGGCTTTTATTCCGGTGACGGACAGCCGCGACCTGGGCCTGTTCCTGATCGAGGACTGGCGAACTGACAACTGGATTTTCGAGGCCGGCTTGCGGCTGGACCGGGACGAGCGTGATCCCGACGCTGCCAGCTCGGGCAAGCAGGATTTCACCTCGGTGAGCGTGTCCGGCTCCGCCATCTGGAATGCCGGTGAGGACTGGCAGTTGCGCCTGTATCTGGCCCGGTCCGAGCGCGCGCCCTCCATTGAAGAGCTGTTTTCCAACGTCGATGGCACTGGTCCGGAGGATTGGATCGAGCACGCGGCGACGGCGGCAATCGAGCTGGGCGACCCGGACCTCGATACCGAGGTGTCGAACAATGTCGACCTGTCCCTGCATTGGCATAACGGCAACAAGGATCTGGAAGTTACCTTCTACTACAACGACTTCGCCGACTACATCACCCTGATGAACACCGGCCTGGAAGTGGATGAACTGCCGGTGCTCGCCTATGTCCAGGAAGACGCTGAGTTCTACGGGGTGGAGGTCAACGGCCAGTTCGGTCTGGGCAGCTTTGCCGGAGGCGAATTCCGGCTGGGTGTCTTTGGTGATATCACCCGCGGCAAGCTGGACAACGGCGAGTACGTGCCGCGCCTGCCGCCCCGGCGCATTGGCGGGCGCCTGAGCTGGGGCAACGACACCGTGGAGCTGTGGACCCGGGTCGTGGATGCCGCCAGTCAGGACCGCGCCGGCGTCAACGAGGAACCCACCGACGGCTACACGCGCTGGGACCTCGGTGCCGACTACCGCCTGCCGTTTGGTGCCAGTGAGTTGACCCTGTTCGTTACCGCGCGCAATCTGGCCGATGAGGAGATCCGCCTCAGTACTTCGTTCCTGCGCGACGTGGCGCCGGAAGCGGGGCGCTCGATAGAGGCGGGCTTACGCTACCGGTTCTGAGGCTCCCCAGCGGTATAGGCAAAGATGCTCGGCCTCGGGCGTGAGCTGCACCATGCGCTCATGCTCGAAGCCGAGTCCTTCCAGCAGCGCCCGTGAGGGCGCATTCCCCGGTGCCACGATGGCTACCAAACTGGCCAATCCCAGAGTATCCCTGGCGTAGTGCAGCACTGCCTGCGCCGCTTCCCTCGCAAGTCCTCTGCCACGGGCACCCGGCAGCAGGGCATAGCCAATATCGACGTCGGCCAGCGTTGGCCGTTGCAGCAATCCGCACATTCCCAGCGTTTCGCCGCCATCCCGTTGACGCACCGCCCAGAGCCCGAAGCCGTGCTCGCGGTAACTCGCCAGCGGACCCTCCTCCAGATAACGCCTGGCAGCCGCTTCGTCGCGGATGCCGCGGTCGGCGATCTGGGCCATAAAATCCGGGTCGTTCAGCAGTGTCAGGATAAAGGGAGCATCGCTCAGGGTGAGAGGTTCTATGGTGAGGCGCGCTGTCTGCAGCATGGTTGTCCCGCTTCTGTCGGAAGTACCCGATGATCCTACTACAGCGGCTGAGCCCTGGCGCTTCCCCGGCAGTGAAATCCGGCGGGTGTGCTGGTAAAGTGCAGGGTCATTTCGCCGGGCGAGGCAGGGCATGACACAGCGCATTATTGTCGGTATCAGCGGCGCCTCCGGCATCATCTACGGTGTCCGCGCCCTGCAGCTGCTGCGCGACTGCGGGGTTGAGACCCACCTGGTGATGACCAAGTCGGCGGAGCTCACCCTCCACTATGAGATGGACCTCTCCGCAGACGATGTGAAAGCGCTGGCGACCCATGTGCACGCTGTCCGCAATGTTGGCGCTTCCATCGCCAGCGGTTCGTTCCGTACCGCCGGCATGCTGATCGCGCCCTGCTCCATCCGCAGCATGGCCGAGATTGCTACCGGTGTGACCTCCACCCTGCTGACCCGGGCTGCTGATGTTGTGCTCAAGGAGCGGCGCCGGTTGGTACTGATGGTGAGGGAAACGCCCCTGCATACGGGCCATCTCCGCAGCATGACCCAACTCTCGGAGATGGGCGCAGTAATCGCGCCTCCGGTGCCGGCTTTTTATGCCAAGCCGGAGTCGCTGGATGCCATGGTTACCCAGACTGTGTCGCGAGCGTTGGACCTGTTCGATATCGACACGGGGCAGGTGACACGCTGGCAGGACCACTGATCATGCCGCGCCGCGCTGTGCTGGCGCTCCTGATGGCTGCCTGATGCCAATACTGTTTGGTGTCGTCCTGCTGGACCTGATCGGCTTTGGCATTGTGATTCCCATCCTGCCGTTTCTGTCCCCGCAGCTGGGGGCAGACAAGATCGATATCGCCCTGATCATCGTCACCTATGCGGCCTTTGCCGGTATTTCCGGGCCCTTCTGGGGCAGGCTGTCCGACCGTCTGGGGCGCAAACCCGTCATTATGGTATGCCTGGCGGGTGCGGCAGTGTCCTATGTAATGCTGGCGCTGGCTTCCGAGCTGTGGATGATTTTCGCGGCCCGCGCCTTCGCCGGCATCATGGCCGGCAACCTCGGGGTGGCGTCGGCGATGATGAGCGACATCACCTCACACGAGAAGCGCGCCAAGGGCATGGGCATGATCGGCGCAGCCTTCGGCCTGGGTCTGGTGTTGGGCCCGGTACTGGGCGGCCTGCTGGCCGGGGACAGCGGCAGCTTCACCTTGCCCTGCCTGGTGGCTGGCGGCATGTCCTTGCTGGCCATTGTGGCTGCGGCGCTGTTTCTGCCCGAGTCCGTGACGCCGGAGCGACGCGCAGCCAACCTGCGCCAGCAGCGTGATGGCTCGCGTCTCTCCACCTGGGCGATGCTGCGCCAGACCGGCAGCCGCATGCTGGTGACGCAATACGTGTTGCACGCGGCGGCGATCGGCTCTGTGACTTATCTTGCTCCCCTGTGGCTGGGTGACCAGCTGGGCTGGGGCGCGCGGCAGGTGGGGATTGTCTTCGGTGTTCAGGGCGCGATCATGGTGCTGCTGCAAGGTGGCCTGCTGGGGACGCTGGTGCGGCTGACCGGGGAGTGGCGCCTGTTGCGGATCTGCATAGCCAGCCTGATGCTGGGACTGTGGCTGGCGGTGTTTGCCGCCAGCATGCCGTGGATGCTGGCGGCGCTGTATCTCGCCATGTCCGGGGCGACCCTGTGCATGCCCCTGCTCAATACCATTACCAGTCAGCGTACCCCCCATCAGCTGCGGGGCCAGATGCTGGGCACCACGGCCTCCGCCGCCTCCTGGGGGCGGGTGCTGGGGCCGCTGCTGGCGGGTGCCAATCTCACTCTGTTCGGCTATGTTGGTGCCTGGCTGGGGTGTATCGTGCTGGTACTGTTTTATCTGACCTGGGCCCTGGGGCCACCGCCTTCGCGGCTTCCTGCCACGTCGGCAGATCTGCACCGACAAGACGAGGAGAAGACTTGGCATGACGACCAAACTGTTTGACCTGGAGGGGCGCATCGCCCTGGTGAGCGGCGCCAGCCGCGGTATCGGCGAGGCCATTGCGCGCCTGCTGGCGGAGCAGGGAGCGCATGTGATTGTGTCCAGTCGCAAACTTGAGGGCTGCGAACCGGTGGCAGAATCCATTCGTGCCAGTGGCGGCAGTGCCGAGGCCTTTGCCTGCAATGTTGGTGATATGGCCGCTATCCAGGCGCTGTTCGAGCATATACGCAGTGTGCATGGGCGGCTGGACATCTGTGTCAACAACGGTGCCGCCAACCCCTACTTTGGCCACGTGCTGGACACCGATCTTGCCGCTTTCCAGAAGACGGTGGACGTCAATATCCGCGGCTACTTCTTCATGTCGGTGGAGGCCGGCAAGCTGATGCGGGAGCAGGGTCGCGGCGCCATCGTCAACACCGCCTCGGTCAATGCGCTGCAGCCCGGCCCGATGCAGGGCATCTACTCCATCACCAAGGCCGCGGTGGTGAATATGACCAAGGTGTTCGCGAAGGAGTGCGGCGGCTTTGGAATCCGCTGCAATGCGCTGCTGCCGGGGCTTACCAGGACGAAGTTTGCCGGTGCGCTGTTCAGCAACGACGACATCTACCAGGCCGCCATCGAGAAAATTCCCATGCAGCGTCACGCCGAGCCCGAGGAAATGGCTGGCGCGGTGCTATACCTGGTCTCGGACGCGTCCAGCTACACCAACGGTGAGTGCATTGTGGTGGACGGTGGTCTCACCCTGTAAGCGGCTCAGGGCGAGCTGCGTAGGTAGGTGAAGCCGCCCTCCTTGATATAGAGCTCGCAGTACTCGTTGCTGGTCGGATGTACGGAACCGCCGGCGGGGATTCGCAGCCAGCAGTGGGTGTTGTAGTGCCCGCGGTCGTCGCTGAAGCTCCCTTTCAGCACCAGAATCTCGGCACCCTGGGGAAAGTTGATATGGCCGATGGCTGCCGGGGTATCCCAGCTTTCCAGGCGCATGAAATCGGTATAGGGCTCCTGGGCATAGAGTTTTTTCCAGCTGGTATTCTTGCGCACTGACGACTGCCAGGGGCGAGCTGCGGTATCTATCACGACATGCTCCCGGTCGGCCCCGGGGTACTGCCGCAGCTTGACGAACAGCAGGCAGCCCTCGAGGGAAAACGGCGCGTGGCGAAAGCCTTCAGGGTTCAGCAGATACGTGCCGGCGGGCCAGTCGCCGTGCTCGTCCGAAAATGTGCCTTCCAGCACCAGGATTTCTTCGCCTTGTGGATGATCGTGGGCGGGAAAGCGGGCGCCGGGCTCGTAGCGCACCAGGGACGTCACCTGGCCAGACTCCGCCTGCCCCACCCGGTGCAGGCGCTTGCGCAACACATGGCCGCCGGGGCTGGGCGTCCATTCCATGGCCTGCGTGTCTACAACCACATGCAGGGAGACGTCGCCATTCAGTGCAACACTGCTGTCATTCATGTTCGGGCCTGTCAGGTAAAGTGGGTTCTGCGGTGGCAGGGGGCTTCGACTGCCGGGATGGAGATGCGTTCCCTGGCACTGGAGTACATCATAATCCGATTGCGGACGCGCAGAAACCGCTGCGGTGCGGCTGCCAAAACGTCTGCCTATGCCTGTCGCCCGCCACCGGCTTTGCGGTATCCTCGCGCCCATGGACAGAAAAGTTTTTATTACCCACGAACTGCCGGGGCGGCGCATCCACGAGCTGTCGGAGCACTGTGCGGTGAACGTTTGGCTGGGCCCCGGCCTGCTGCCTGCGGAATTGCTGCGCGAGGAGCTTGCGGGCTGCCAGGGCCTGGTGTGCCTGCTCACGGACCGCATTGATCGCGACCTGCTGGAAGCGCTGCCTGACCTGCAGTTTGTCTCCAGCATGTCTGTCGGTGTTGACCATATTGATGTGGCCGAGCTTACGACCCGGGGCATTCCGCTGGGGCATACCCCGGGGGTGCTGACCGATACCACGGCGGATACCGCCTTCGCCCTGCTGCTGGCCGCCGCCCGCCGCATATCCGAGGCGGATCGTTTTGTCCGTCAGGGAGAGTGGCGGCGGGAAAACCGCTGGTCGCCGGACTTCTTCACCGGCAAGGACGTCAGCGGCGCAACCCTGGGGATCATTGGTCTGGGCGAGATCGGCCAGGCTGTGGCACGTCGCGCGCTGGCATTCGGCATGGAGGTGGTGGGCTGGAACCGCACCCCGAGGTATGTTCCCGGGGTCGAGCAGCTGTCACTGCAGGCACTGCTGGCGCGCAGCGATTTTGTCAGCGTGCATGTCGCGCTGACCGCAGACACCCGCGGCTTGCTCGGCGCCGGGGAAGTTGCCGCCATGAAACCGGGTGCGGTGTTGGTGAATACCGCACGCGGCGGCATTGTTGATGAACAGGCACTGGCGGCAGCGTTGGCCAGCGGTGCCCTGTATGCCGCCGGCGTGGATGTTTTTGCCGAGGAACCGGTACCGGAGAACAACCCGCTGCTGGCATTGCCCAACGTGGTATTGGCGCCCCATATCGGTAGCGCCACAACCCGTACCCGGGCGCGCATGGCGGATATTGCCGCCGCCAACGCCATCGCCGCCCTGCAGGGGCAGCCGATGCCCCACTGCGTGAACCCCGAGGTCTACGGGCGCTGATAGCCCACGGAAACGGATCCTGCGGAGAGCGCTATTTGCGTACTGAGCTGCGGTAGGCCCGCGGCGAGAGCCCCACGGTCTGTCGGAACAGGCGCGAGAAATACAGCGCATCCCCATAGCCGACAGCGGCTGCAATGGCTTTCACGCTCAGGTCGGTGCTGTCCAGAAGCTGGCAGGCGTACTCTATTTTCATGTGCAGGAAGTGCTTGATTGGCGAGTAGCCGGTCAGGGCCTTGTAGCGGCTGGCGAAATGGAATTTGGACAGGTGCACAACGGCCGCCAGCTCCTCCAGCTCCAGGCTGCCGTGGATCCGGTCCTGCATGAGGCCCTGGATTGCCTCCAGGTCCAGGCCCGCGGTGTGGGTAGCGCGCTGGCGGTTGGCTTCCAGCACGATCTGGGTGAACAGGTGGCGGCACTGGTTGGCGGCGTTGATAAAGGCGCTGCTGCTGTAGCCGGTGCGATTGACTGCCAGCAGGGTATGGAATGCGGCAATCAGCCCGGGTGCCATGCCCGCGTGGATGACCGCCTTGCCCTCGCGATAGCCAAGATACTCCATGAAGATCCGGCTGCTGATACCCTGAAAATGGATCCAGTACAGGCTCCAGGGTTGCTCCGGGTCGGCGCTGTAACTATGACCCAGTCCCTGGGGCAGCAGGATCAGGTCGCCGGGGCCGATGTCCTGGCGCTGACCATTGATGCGCAGCCGCCCATGGCCGTCGACGCAGTACAACAGCAGGTTGTCGTCATGGCGCGGCCGCCGCATGCGATGCCCGCGGGCATGCGGATAATAGCCCATGGCCGTCGGGTAGCAATCGCGGGTCAGGGGATGGCGGTGCAGCTGCTCCAGCATGAACGCCGGGGTCAGGAAGCGGATGCCCTCAGCTGGCAGCGGCCACTGTGAGGTGCTGCTCATGGGCCGCCATTCAGCCGCGCGGAGTCCAGGGTGTTCAAGCGGTCAAAATCGTAGGCACTGATGGCAAAGAACAGGTCATGGCGCGGATCGTGGACAAAGTGCGCATCGTCCAGCAGATAGAACGCCAGCTTCCGTTCTCCACTGGCGGTAGTCGCGCTGATACTGAAGGCCGGCGCCATCTCTGCCAGGCTGCGCTGCTGATCTGCGCCGGCAATCCCGTCTGCCTGCAGATTCGCGAGGGAACCCAGCAGGGCTTCCAGTTCCCGCGGCTCTGGCGCTGCACCGTCTGCGGTCTGCCAGCTGCCACTGTCCAATTGCGTCAGGGCGAAGCCGGGACCCTGAATGCCGAGCGGCAGTGAAACCTGCAGCAGACGCCGATCCATCCAGCCCGTATCGTGGGCCGGTGCATCAAAGCTGTTGAAGGCAATGCTGTAGATAGCGTCACCCGCATCGCTGCGGGCATGGACCCGCCGAAAAGCGGGCGCTGTTCCCAAAAACACCGTCCCCAGCCTGGCCCCGTCGTGCGCCAGCAGGGTCACGCTGCGCTGAAAGCGGTAGCTGGCGACTTCAAAGCGCTGGCGTGCGGCGACACTGGTGGCAACCGGATAGCCGTGCTCTGCCACAGTCAGCACCCGCAGCAGCCGCTCCACCAGGGCACTATCTGCGGGCAGATGCTGGCTGGCAGGCAGTTGCCAGTGCCCGTCGACTCGCTGCAGGAGAGCCTCATTACCCTGATCATCTGCCAGCTGAATTCCGCCAACCGCTGCCTGATCGACTGTCAGCAGCGGCTCTGCAGGATTGGTCTCAAGCGCAGTCCGCTGCGGCCAGTAAACCACGGCGGCGAGAAATGTCTGGATCAGCAGTACCAGCAGCAGGGCGCTGTTGATCCGGTTCACAGTCCCAGACTCCTGCGATAGTGGCGTTTGCGCAGCCGGGTGCGCAGGCCGTGTATGCCCGCCAGCAGGAGCAACAGGATGATCGCCAGACCATAGTTCAGGTACTCGACAAACTGTTGTGCCTGCCGACTCATGGGCGGCAAGGTGCGGTTGAAATGGGCGCGAGAGCGGATCTGCAGCAGGGATTGATCCTGCAGTGACCACTCCAGAGTGTTCATCAACAGCTCCAGCGGGCCCAGATACTGGGTGCCGGCAGCGGCAACCACCGCATTCAGCATCTGGTCGTCCATGAAATCATTGGAAGCAAATACAACCAGCCGTGCTGATTCCGGCGACCGCTCCAGAACCGTCCGCACCTCGGCGGCGGCATCGTTTGCGAGCGGCGGCAGCGGGCGCCCGGCGAACCAGGAATTGAACCTGCCCTCCAGGGCGACGCCCAACTGGAAACGCTGGCGTTCAGCCGTCGCGCTAAACACTGGCCTTGCGCCGCCCTCCTGTTGCGGCAGGATGTCGCGCTGGTCCGAGCTCCAGGCTTGCGCCGAACTCAGCAGCAGATTGCTCAGGCGCAGGCCCTGGGGCGGGTTGGTGCTGATCGGGGAGGCCCAGCCCATGGTCAGCTGCGGCAGGTTGGCGGTCACCGGGTGCTCCGGGTTGAGTCCGGGCGGACGCAAGTCGATGAAATAGGGGTAGTCAATCATCTGTACATCGCGGAATTCGTACTCGCCAACCTTGCGCAGAATCGGTGCCGGAAAGGCAGCGCTCTGGGGGTCCAGCACCAGCGTCTTGTCGATAATGACCCCGTGGGACGCGAGCCAATCCTCGAGGCCGCTGTCATAGTCCAGCAGCCGCATTTCCCCCGCCGTCAGCTCAACGCTGAACGGTGAGGTCGCCAGCACTACGGTGCCGCCGCGCATCAGGAACTGGTCGATCGCGAACAGTGCGGTGCTCTCCAGCTCCCGGGGCGCGACAATGACCAGGATATCGGCCCCTGGATCGACCCGGCCATCGTCCAGGCGTTCGGCGCGGATGCTGTAGTCGCGGGTAATGGCCTGCTCCAGGTTGGTGAAAGTGGGTGCGCCCAGGTGATAGCGGGCCATCTGCTCATTGAGCTCCGGGGTAGCCAGGGCCACCGTGCGGGTGAAGCCGCTGGCGAAGCGCTTCAGGCCCGCATCCAGCATCGGTCCGAAATCCGCCGGATCGAACTCTTCGGTGGGTAGCTGCACGACCTGATGCTGGTCCTCAAGCGTCAGGTAGAACCAGAACTCCCGTTCCTCTCCCAGTGCGGAGATCATCGGGCGGAAGCCCCAGTCCTCGCCCAGTTTGCGGGCGATGTCGCCGCCATTCGCCTCCGGCTCCACAAAGCGGTAGCTGAACTTGCCGCCCGACTGGGCCGTTTTGTGTTCCAGTTGGTCGATAATCGCCCTCTGGTAGTTGCGCAGCAGCTCCGGCAGGACAGCCTCATCGGAGGCGTAGGCCACCAGCTCCACGGGCTGGCGCAGGGTCGGGAAAAGATTGCCACCAAGCTGATAGCTGTAGAGTGCATCGCGAATGGCCCGGGTGAGATCAAACTCCGGGTTGCGCAAGCGCACCTCGGCTTCGCTGTTGCCCGCGGTGCGAACATCGATCAGATCGGCGAAGCCAAGAGTGGCAAATTCATCGCCATAGTTGACCAGCACATGGAACCAGGCGTTTACCAGTGAGGACTGGTAGCGGTCCGCAACCTGCAGCGGCGTGGCGAACAGCTGATAGCGTTCGTTGGCCTCCTGCTCCAGCTCCGGATGGTCAGCCGGGTCGATGAACTCCACCCGCACCCGGTCACCGCCGGCGATGGCGTACTCTTCGATCAGGTCGCGCAGCTGGGGTACCAACGGTGCCAGCAGAGGATGCGTGCGGGCGCTGAAGTAGCCCCGGATCAGCAGGGGCTCCTCAAGCTGGCTGAGCATTTCCCGGGTGGGTGCCGAGATTGAGTACAGGCTGCCCTCGGTGACGTCCAGACGCAGTGCCGGCAGGCGCTGCAGCCAGATATTGCCCAGCACCAGGTTGGCGAGCAGCAGCCCAAGGCCTACGCGCCAGCGGCGCTGCCGGGCAGTGCGCACATCCCTTGCCCAGCGCTCGCGCTCAAGGCTGTAGACGTTCAGCGCCAGAAAGCCGGTGACCAGCGCCAGGTACCAGGCCAGATCCCGCAGGTCCAGCACGCCGCGGCTGATACTTTCGAAGCGGGAGCCGGTGCCCAGCAGCCGCAGCAGCTCGCCGCTGCGGTCGTCGAAAAAGCCGGTCAGGGTGCTGCTGCCCAGCAGATACAGCAGACCACAGACTGCCACGGTGCCGATCAGGCTGACGATGGGGTTGTCGGTACGGGAGGAAACGAACAGGCCGATGCTGAGGTAGGCGGCGCCCAGCAGGGCGGTAGCGAGGTAGCCCGCCCCCACGGGGCCCCAGTCCAGATCCGCCATCAGGCTGGCGCTCAGCGGCAGGGGCAAGGTGGCCAGCAGGGCCAGCAGCAGCAGGCCGAAGCAGGCCAGGAACTTGCCGAGCACAAAGCGCCAGATGCTGGCGGGCTGGATCAGCACATGCTCCAGGGTGCCGGTGCGCCGCTCCTCGCTCCACATGCGCATGGTCAGGGCGGCGCTGAGCGGAATCAACAGCAGCGGCATCCAGTCGAACAGTGGCCTGACATCGGCGATATTGCGCGCGAACCAGGACTCGACCCAGAAGAATATGAACAGGGTGACCGCGGCGAACGTCGCCAGGAACAGCCAGGCCACCGGCGAGCCGAAGAACAGGCGCATCTCCTTCTGCGCCACCCGGCGGCTGACGCTGTTGGTGCTCATGGTGCCGCCCCGCCATTCGTGGCACCACCTTGGGCGGCCCCGCCATTCGTGGCCCGACGAAAAATGCTGTCCAGGTCACGGAGCACCGGCTGCAGCTGGTAGAGGGCGGCGCCGGCGCCGGTGACGCACTTGGCGATATTGTTGGCCGCGGTGTCGATGTCGGCGCGCTCGTGCAGCTGCAGCAGCCAGGTGGCGCTGCCGGGTTCGCTGTGCTCGCTGCTGAGGCTGGCAACCTGGGGCAGCCGCCGCAGCCAGGTCTCCAGCGCCGGCTCCTCCAGCCCGGCGCGCAGTCTCAGGGTGCGCGTCTTGCGCAGCGCCTGCAGTGGCTGGTCCAGGACCAGGCGGCCCGCGGCCAGTACCAGCACACGGTCACAGACGGCCTCGACTTCCTGCATGATGTGGGTAGAGAGAATCACGGTGGCGCGCTCGGACAGGCGCCGCAGCAGCGCCCGCATCTGCCCGGTCTGTTCCGGATCCAGGCCGTTGGTCGGCTCATCCAGGATCAGCAGGCGCGGTTGCCCGAGGATGGCCTGGGCCACGCCTACCCGCTGGCGCAGGCCCCGGGACAGGCGATTGATCGGATCCAGGGCCCGCGCACCGAGGTCCGTGGCGGCGATGGCCTCGCGCAGGGCCAGGTGACGGTCCGCGGCGGCAATCCCCTTGAGGGTGGCGGCGTACTCCAGATAGTCCGCAACGGTCATTTCCGGATAGACCGGCAGGTGTTCCGGCAGGTAGCCCAGCTGCTTCTGGATGTCGCGCGCCTGGCTGGCCATGTCGGCCCCGGCGATGGTCACGCTGCCCGCAGAAGGCTCCAGGAAGCCGCTGAGCATGCGCATGATGGTGGTCTTGCCGGCGCCGTTGTGGCCCAGCAGCCCCACCACTTCATTGGAGCCGATACGGAAGCTGACCTTGTCCACCGCCAGGGTGGCGCCGTAGTTGCGGCAGAGCGAATCGACTTCGATCATACAGCGCGGCCTGGATGCCTCAATCTTCCGTCCACGGCTCGCGCATGGTGACAAACTCCTCCGCGGCGGTGGGGTGAATGCCGATGGTGGAATCAAACACGGCCTTGGTGGCGCCGGCGCGCAGGGCGATGGCGATGCCCTGGATGATCTCGCCCGCATCGGGACCCATCATGTGCACCCCGACCACCCGGTCGCTGGCCTTGTCCACGATCAGTTTCATGAAGGTCTGCTCGTCGCGACCGCTGA
>JBLRXF010000040.1:0-12908 GCA_047920875.1 Haliea sp.
GCTTTTCCGCCAGCTCGGTGGTGGCTATGCGGGTACGCACGAAGAGGATGATGGCGTCGAAATCTTCCATCTCCAGGATCCGGGTCAGGGCATCCAGCTTCTGCATCCCGGCGATCATCCACACGCGCTGATGAATGGATTCATTGGCCATGGACTTGACCTGAATGGTCACTTCCTGAGGGTCCTTAAGGTGGTGCTGGGCAATGCGCCGGATCGCCTGGGGCATGGTGGCGGAGAACAGGGCAATCTGGCGCTGCTTCGGGGTCTGCTCCAGAATCCACTCCACGTCATCGATGAAGCCCATGCGCAGCATTTCGTCCGCTTCGTCCAACACCAGCGCCTGTAACTGGGACAGATCCAGCGAGCCCCGGCGCATATGGTCCATGACCCGGCCTGGCGTGCCCACGATCACGTGGACGCCGCGCTGCAGCTGACGCAGCTGACCGCGGTAGTCGGAACCGCCATAGATGGGCAGCACGTGGAAGCCGGGCAGGTGACTGGCGTACTTCTGGAAGGCCTCCGATACCTGAATGGCCAGCTCCCGGGTTGGCGTCAGCACCATCACCTGCGGCAATTTGTTGGCGGGCTTCAGTCGTGCCAGCAGGGGCAGGGCAAAGGCCGCTGTCTTGCCGGTGCCTGTCTGGGCCTGGCCGACCAGATCAACGCCCGCGAGCAGCGGGGGAATGGTGCGTGCCTGGATCGCAGACGGGGTTTCATAGCCGACATCGGTCAGGGCGCGGAGGAGAAAATCGGGCAGGTTCAGGTCCGCGAAACTGGTCGCGTCGGGAGACTCGGCGGTCATGGGGAAAATACCTTGAGGAATAGCGCTGGAAATGGAGCGACAGTATACAGTGTCAGGCCCGCAGCACAACGGCGAGGTCGGGTGAATATGCCAACTTCCTGGCTCAGTGGCAGGTTTCGGCGGCGGGGCATTGGGCTATACTGCGATGATAAAGCCAACAAGCGGAGACCCTAACATGCCCCAGCCCACCACGGTCAATGACTGCATGCGCCGCCAGCCTCTGACCATTCGCCCCGAGGCCAATCTGGTGCAGGCGGTTGAGTTGATTGTCGAGCACAGATTGACTGGCCTTACAGTCACCGACGAAGCCGGTGCGGTGCAGGGCGTGCTGTCGGAGATCGACTGCCTGCGGGGCATACTCGCTGCGATCTACAACGACGGCGACCCCGAGCATGCCGTGGTCAGTGAAGTCATGACCCGCACAGTCAACCATTGCAGCGCTGGCGATAGCATCGTTGAGGTCGCCCAAGCCATGCTGGACACGCGGCAGCGTCGTCGCCCGGTCGTTGAGGACGGTCGGCTGGTGGGGCAGGTGAGTTGCCGCAACATACTCTGGGCTCTGATGGAGCATTCCCGGCGCAAGCTGCAGGACTCGCGCAAGTAGCTGAGCTTCAGGCGTCGCTGCCTGCGGTTCCGGCCAGACGCCGCAGCACGTAGTGCAGGATACCGCCATGGCGGTAGTAGCTGAACTCATTGGGCGTATCAATCCTGATGCGTGCCTCGAAACTGCGTTGTTCCCCGCCGGGACGGGAAACGCTTACGGTGACCGCGGTCTGACCGGGACCCACGGCTGGAATCCCGAAGGTCTCGGTACCTGTCAGGCCCAGTGATTCCGCCGTTTCGCCGTCGCTGAATTGCAGCGGCAGAATGCCCATGCCCACCAGATTGGAGCGATGGATGCGCTCGAAGCTCTCCGCGATGACGGCGCGTACGCCGAGCAGTGACGGACCCTTGGCTGCCCAGTCCCGCGACGAACCGGTGCCGTACTCCTTGCCTGCGAGGACCACCAGCGGCACCCCCTGCGCGCGGTAGCGCTCCGCGGCGTCGAAGATGGAGGTCGTTGACTGGTCCAGGAAACAGGTAGTCCAGCTGCCCTCGGTTCCCGGCGCCAGCTGATTGCGCAGACGGATATTGGCGAAGGTGCCGCGCATCATGACTTCGTGATTGCCGCGGCGCGAGCCGTAGGAGTTGAAGTCCTCGCTGGCTACGCCCTGATCCTGTAGATACTTGCCTGCCGGACTGTCGGCCGCAATGGCCCCGGCGGGCGAGATATGGTCTGTGGTCACGCTGTCACCGACCTTGACCAGGCAGCGTGCGCCCTCGATATCGGCGACTGCGGGCGCCTGCGCCGTCATCCCTGCGAAGAAGGTCGGTTTGCGCACATAGGTGGATTCCGGCCACGGATAGCGCTCGCTGTCTGCGACCGGCAGCTCGTTCCAGATCTCGTTGCCGCTGTAGACGTCGGCATATTTGCTGCGGAACATCTCCGCATTGACCGCGCTGGCGACGATCTCGCTGATTTCCGCGTTGCTGGGCCAGAGGTCGGCCAGAGTAACGGGCCTGCCATTCGCATCCTTCCCCAGAGAGTCCTGGTAGAAGTCGATTCCCATGGTGCCGGCGAGGGCATAGGCTACGACCAGCGGCGGCGACGCGAGATAATTGGCACGTACATCCTGATGGATCCTGCCCTCGAAATTGCGATTGCCCGACAGTACCGACGTTACCAGCAGGTTGCCCTTGTGGATGCCTGCGGCGATGTCCTTGGGCAGCGGGCCGGAATTGCCGATACAGGTGGTGCAGCCATAGCCCACCAGGTAGAAACCCAGAGCCTCGAGGTCCGCCATCAGGCCGGTTTGCTCCAGGTATTCGGTGACCACCTTGGAACCGGGTGCGAGGCTGGTTTTGACCCAGGGCTTGGCTGTCAGCCCGCGCTCCCGGGCCTTGCGCGCCACCAGCCCGGCGGCGACCAGGACAGCGGGGTTGGAGGTGTTGGTGCAGCTGGTAATGGCGGCAATGACCACCGCGCCGTGTTGCAGCTGGAACTGCTCGCTGCCGCGCTGGATGGTGACGCCGGTGAGGGCCGTTGCCTCGGACTCGGTGATATTGCCGCCTTCCTCCTCCCAATCCCCTTCTTCGCCGGATACCAGGATCAGCTCCTGGAATTCAGACAACACCTTGGCGAAGCTGGCCTTGCTCTCGGTCAAGGGCACCCGATCCTGGGGCCGCGTGGGGCCGGCGAGGCAGGGCACAACCCTGGCCAGGTCCAGTTCCAGGGTGGCGCTGTAGCGTGCCTCAACGCTGTTGTCGTCGTGCCACATGCCCATGGTCTTCATGTAGGTCTCAACCAGGGCCAGCTGCTCCTCGCTGCGCCCGGTGAGGCGCAGGTAATTGATGGTTTCCGCGTCCACGGGGAATATGCCGCAGGTGGCGCCATACTCCGGGGCCATGTTGGCGATGGTGGCGCGGTCGGCGAGGCTCAGGTGGGCGAGCCCGGGACCGAAGAATTCGACGAACTTGCCGACCACGCCGTGGCTGCGCAACTGCTCGGTGACTGTCAGCACCAGGTCCGTGGCTGTGGCGCCCTCGGGCAACTGGCCGTTGAGACGAAACCCGACAACCTCGGGAATCAGCATGGTTACCGGCTGCCCCAACATGGCCGCCTCGGCTTCAATGCCACCCACGCCCCAGCCCAGTACGCCGAGGCCGTTGATCATGGTGGTGTGGGAATCGGTGCCCACCAGAGTATCCGGGTAGGCCAGGCACCGGCCTTCTTGCTCCAGGGTAAAAACGCCGCGGGCCAGGAATTCCAGATTGACCTGATGCACGATGCCAGTCCCCGGTGGCACCACCGCGAAGTTATCGAAGGCTTCCTGCCCCCAGCGCAGGAACTGGTAGCGTTCCAGGTTGCGTTCTATCTCGATCTCTGTGTTGCGGGCAAGAGAGTCCTCGCTGCCGAAGTGGTCCACCATGACAGAGTGGTCGATCACCAGCTCTACCGGCGACAGTGGGTTGATCTTTCCGGGCTCGCCGCCCAGTTCGACCATCGCGTCGCGCATGACCGCGAGATCTACAATCGCAGGAACACCGGTGAAGTCCTGCAGGAGAACCCGGGCGGGCACGAAAGCGATCTCCTGGCTGGGCGCTGCTTCCGGGTCCCAGTTGGCGAGAGCTTCGATGTCGCCATCGCTGACATAGTCCTCCTCGCCGTGGCGCAGCAGGTTTTCCAACAGCAGTTTCAGGGAATAGGGCAGCGTGGCGGTGTTGCCAACGGCCTGCAGGCCATCGAAGGAGAAGATAGTGTAGTCCTTGCCGTCGACGGTGATGGTTTGCTGTGTGCGGTAGCGTGTGCTCATGCGCGTTCCTCTCGGGCAATCGGGCAAATAAGGACGTTCCGGCCCCAATCAGTTACCCTACTATAGCAGCCGAGCCGGGAGGGCGTTGATACAACCCTGGCCCCAAGACGTACAGCACAGCTCCGGCTGCATGATGGAGAGGACGGGCGCTCCTCGTTTCGATGCACAGACAGACAGGAGATGGTTTTGCTGATCTACCCAAGGCAATCTGAACAGGCTCTGCGCTCGCTGCTGTTGCTGTTGCTGCTCTTGGCACCCACCGTTGTGCGCGCAGACAACGCTGTTCCCGTGGTTACTGCAATGGCGATACAGATGCCGGTCCTGCGGGAATTGAGTCTGCACGGCAGTGTGACCGCCGAGCGCAACGCCCAGCTGTCCGTCGCCGTTGGTGGATTGGTTGCCGCGCTCGAGGCTGATACCGGTGATCGGGTAGAGGCGGGCGCCCTGTTGTTGGAACTCGATCCTGAGCTGGCCCGCTTGCGGCGCGATGCGGCGCTTGCCCGGGCAGCTCAGGCCGGGATTCGCAGTGCTGATGCCAGCCGCAGGTTGCAGGAGGCTCGTCTCTTGCTGCCCCAGCGGGGCATCGCCGAGACCGCCGTGCGTGATCTTGAAGCCGGCCTGGCTGAGGCCGAGGTGATCGGGGAGCAGGCCCAGGCGGAGGCGGCCCTGCAGGAGGCGCTGCTTGCAAGGCACAGTCTGAGAGCGCCCTTCGCCGGGGTTATCAGCAGCCGGATGACAGATCTGGGCGAGTGGCTGGATCCCGGTCAGCCAGTCTTCGAACTGGTGGGCATGGACGGGCTGCGGCTGGATTTTGCCGTGCCCGAGGATCACCTCGAGAGCCTGCGTCCGGGCGCTGAGGTGAGTTTTGTGCCGGGAGCGCGGCTCTCCGAGCGCTACACAGGCACCATCGACAGTGTTGTGCCGGTGGCGGAGCCGGGTGCGCGGACCTTTCTCTTGCGGGTGCAACCTGACGCCGGTGCTGCACCGGCGCTGCTGCCCGGCATGTCGGTGACGGCGCTGCTGCAGCTGGCAGCGGGGCGTTCGGGGGTAACAGTTCCCAGGGATGCCATTCTGCGCTACCCCGATGGCCGGGTGGTGGTGTGGTCGGTTGCGGAGTCACCCGACGGCGCCGCTATCGCGGTGGAGAACGTGGTGAACATTGGCTTGAGTTTTGGCGGCCGCATTGAAATCCGTTCCGGTCTGGCCGCGGGCAGCCAGGTTGTGGTGCGCGGCAACGAGGCACTGCAGCCCGGGCAGGCGGTTGCGGTGGCGGGTGCCGCACCGTGATTCGCGCCAGGCGGGTTCCCGGTGTTTGAGCAGATTGTCCAGCGAGGTACCCTGGTCGCGGTGATCGTGCTGATGGTGCTGGTGGTCGGCGTCATCGCCGCGCTGCGCATCCCGGTGCAGATGATCCCCGACCTGGACACCCGCGTCATCAGCGTGCGCACGACCTGGCCCGGTGCCACACCGCAGGATGTGGAAAAGGAAATCCTGGTCGAACAGGAAGAGTACCTGCGGAATCTGCCCAGCCTGTCGCGCATCGTGGCGACCGCCCGCAGCGGGAGCGCCGAGATCGAACTCGAGTTCCCCTTCGGGACTGATATTACCGAGATGCTGATCCGGGTAAACAACGCGCTCAGCCAGGTCCCGGCCTATCCGGAAAATGTGGATGAGCCGCGGATCTTCGCCAATTCCTTCTCTGCCAACTCGTTCATGTTTTTCAGCATCACCCCGCTGGCCGGCAATCCCCGGCAGGTGGAAATGGACCGGGTGCTGGATTTTGTCGAGGACTATGTCAAACCGCGGGTAGCACGGGTGACCGGAGTCTCCGAGGTCAGTGTCGGTGGCGGCGCCGAGCGTCAGATCCAGATTCTCGTGGATCCGGGGCGCCTGGCCCAGCGTGGGCTGACCCTCACCAATGTGCGCGAAGCCATCCGCAGCCGCAATCGTGACCGCTCCGGCGGCGACATCGAATCGGGCAAGCGCGAGTATCTGCTGCGGACCGTGGGTCGCTTCGAGGATCTGGCCGAGCTCGAACAGCTGATCCTGGCGCGACGCGGCGATGTCCTCATCCGGCTGCAGGATGTGGCGGAAGTGCGGGCAGGCAGCTTCGAAAAGCGGAATCTGTCGTTCTATAACGGCGAGGCCAATATTTCCCTGTCGATACGGCGCGAGTCCGGCTCCAACGTCATCAACATCAAGCGCGAGATGCTGCGGGAGCTGGTTGCCATCAACGCCGAGTTGCTGGAGCCCGCCGGGCTGCAGATGCGCCTGACCTCGGACGACGTCCGCTATGTTCAGGATTCGGTGCGTAACGTCTGGCAGAACCTCGTGCTGGGGGCACTGTTTGCCACCTTGGTCATGTACCTGTTCCTGCGCTCGGCACGGGCCACCGTGGTGGGCGTCATGGGCATTCCGCTGTGTATCACCGTGGCGTTTCTGGGGCTGCTGCTGGCCGGGCGCACCATCAACGTGATCTCGCTGGCAGGTATTGCCTTTGCCATTGGCATGACCCTGGACAACAGTATCGTGGTACTGGAGAGCATCGAGCTAGAACGCCGCAAGGGTGCCTCCAGAGTGCGGGCAGCGGTGGAAGGTGTGCGTCAGGTCTGGCCGGCGGTGTTCGCGTCCACCATGACCACGGTGCTGGTGTTCATTCCGGTGGTGTTTGTCGAGGAAGAGGCCGGGCAGCTCTATTCCGACGTCGCAGTGGCCATTGCCGCGGCGATACTTGCCTCTATGCTGGTGGCGATTACCGTGCTGCCGACTGCGGCAGCCCGTCTGTCACTGGGTCGCAGCGCTGCGGCAGGCACCGCTGGCGGCGGGCGTTGGCGTGAGCTCACGCTCCGCTCGGTGGCATTTCTGCTGGCCAGTGCGCGCCGACGGATCGCCTGCATTGCGGTGGTGGCCGGGGTCAGCCTGTGGTTCATGGTTGCCCTGACGCCGCCTGCGGAATATCTGCCGGAGGGAGAGGAGCCCAAGGTGTTCGCCGTGATGAACGCGCCGCCGGGCTATAACCTGGCCGCCATGGCGGAGATAGCGCAGGAAGTGTCCGCGGGACTCATGCCCTTTGTCGACGCCGACCCCGATGCCTTCCGCCGCGGCGAAGCCCCGGTGCCGGCGCTGTCCTACATCAACATGCGGGTCGCGCCGGATTCGATGCGGATCATTTCGGAGCCGGTCAATCCGGCAGATATCGAAGCCCTGATGGACGTGCTGAGTGAGCGCTATCGACAATATCCCGGCATGCGCGCCTTTGCTGCCCGGGGTTCCATCATAACCAGCAATGATGGCGGTACCCGCAGCGTCAATCTGGACATTTCCGGAGCCAGGCTGGCGGATATCTACGCGGTCGCGCAGGCGGCCTACCGGCAGTCGGAGGCGGTATTTGCGAACCCCCGGATCCAGAGTCGGCCTTCGTCGCTCACACTGGCCCAACCCCTGGTGGAAGTGCGCCCGGACTGGGAGCGGGCAGCCGAGCTGGGTCTGGATGCTGATGCCATAGGCTTTACCGTGGCCGCTCTGACCGACGGCAGCTACGTGGACGAGCTCTTCCTCGCCGACGACAAGATCGATATCTATCTCTACAGCGATGTCGGCCAGGCCGCTTCGCTGGATTCCATGCCGCAGCTTCCCATTTATACACCGTCTGGTGCCGTGGTCCCCCTGAGCTCTCTGGCCCGGATCGTCGAGACCGTGGATACCGCCCAGGTACGCCGCGTCAATGGCCGGCGCACTGTGACGCTGAACATTATCCCGCCGCGCAGCGTTCCCCTGGAAACCGCTGTTGCCATGGTCCGGGAACAGGTAGTGCGAGAGCTGCAAAACCGAGGCGAGGTGCCAGCGGGGGTCAGCATGATGATTTCAGGTGCGGCAGATCAGCTTGATGCAACCCGGGAGGCCCTGCTCGGGAACTATGCCGTGGCTTTGCTGCTGATTTATTTGCTGATGGTGGCAATTTTCAGTCACTGGGGCTATCCGCTCTTGATCATGACCGCGATTCCGCTGGGAATAGCCGGTGGTATTGGCGGACTGTGGTTGCTAAACGCCGTTGGCGGCTGGCTGCCGCTGCTGGGCATGGCGAGGATTGTGCAGCCCTTTGACATGATCACCATGCTCGGTTTTCTGATCCTGATGGGGACTGTGGTCAACAACCCGATATTGATCGTGCACCGCGCCGTGGCCAATTTGGCCCAAGAGGGAATGACGGCGGTCGCTGCGGTACAGGAAGCGGTGGAGGCGCGGCTGCGCCCCATCGCAATGTCGACCATCACCACCCTGTGTGGTTTGGCACCGCTGGTGCTTATCCCCGGCGCTGGTACCGAGCTTTACCGGGGGGTGGGCGTCATTGTCATGTTTGGTATCCTTGGTGCAGCCGTTGTCACGCTCACCTTGCTGCCGGCACTGACCGTTTTCGTCCTGCAATGGCAGCAGTACCGCGAGCGCAACCGGACCGATGCTGCTGCATGATGAGTACCATGAACACAGCGTTGACGGACAGCTATCGGGCCAGCCAGTGGCCTGTGCCCCCGCGCACCCATACCCAGGACCATAAGGCCCGGAGACTGGGCGTGGAACTGGAGTTTTCCGGGATTCCTCTGGATCGTATCGTCGCGCTAATGCAGCAGCAGCTCGGCGGTGAAATCGAAACGGTCTCCCCCTACGAGCTGTTCCTGCGCGACAGCAATCTCGGTGATTTCGCCGTGGAGCTGGATTTTGCCTGGCTCAAGCGGCGCGGCCGGGAACGCGCCCGTGGGAATACCCCCGATGACTTGGAGCAGCTCGGCGAAAGCGTGCTGAAGCTGGCCGCGGAGCAGGTGGTACCCTTTGAAATCGTCAGCCCGCCCATTCACATGGCAGAACTGTGGCGTCTGGGTGATCTTTTCCAGATTTTGCGCCAGGCCGGAGCCGAGGGCACCAGTGCCGCTCCGCATTATGCCTACGGCCTGCACCTCAATCCGGAGATGCCCGATCTGGAGGCTGTCACCGTTCTCGCCTATCTGCGCGCCTTTGTCTGTTTGTTTGACTGGTTGCGGGAGCGCAGCAAGGTCAATATCAGTCGCAGGATCACGCCCTATATCGATCCTTTCGAGAAACCCTACGTCAAGCTGCTGTTGCAGGGGGACTATGCACCCGGGCAAGCTCAGCTGATCGATGATTATCTGCGCCACAATCCCACCCGCAACCGGGCCCTGGACCTGCTGCCGCTGTTTGCCCATCTCGACGAAGAGCGGGTACGCAAGGCCGTGGCTGACAACCGCGTCAAGTCCCGCCCAACCCTGCACTACCGGCTGCCGAATTGTAAGATTGATGACCCCAATTGGTCCCTGGTACAGCCCTGGCGCGACTGGCTGCAGGTGGAGGCGCTGGCCTGTGACCCCCCGCGGTTGCAGCGGATGGCTCGGCAATATCGCGAGCATCTGTCCGGCCTGGCAGGAGGGCTGTTTGGTGACTGGGCCGAAGTCAGCGCCGGGTTCCTGCTGCCTGAACTGGCATGACGCGGCCCCTCATCGGAGTCACTGGCAGCGATCGCGGTCTGCCGCTGGCCTGGTGGTTCATTCGCTGGGCGCTGTTGCGCTCGGGCGCCAGGGCCGTGTATCTGACTCACCCTCATCCCGGTAACCTCGCGGCGCTGGACGGTATCGTGATCAGCGGTGGTGACGATATCGACCGCGGCCTCTACCTTGATGACCACGAGGCGCCGGGGCCGGCAGATCCGGAGCGGGATCGATTTGAAATCCGCGTTCTTGAGCATCTTATGGGCAGTCGCCTGCCGGTACTGGGCATCTGTCGCGGCGCGCAGCTGATGAATGTTGTTCGCGGTGGCAGCCTCTATCCCGATCTGCGCAGCCTGCGTCGGAAAACTTCCAATCGCCGTACTCCGCTGGCCCGTAAAACACTGCTGCTTGAGCCAGCTAGCGGGCTGGCAGGCATATTGGGGCGCAGTCGCTTGCGCATCAACAGCCTTCATCAGCAGGCCATCAAGGCGCTTGGAGAGGGACTTGTGGTCTGTGGGCGCGATCTTGACGGATTTGTTCAAGCTGTCGAGCATCCCGGCGAGCCTTTCCTCTACGGTGTGCAATGGCATCCTGAGTACCTGCCGCTGAGGACGCCCCAACGCGCATTGTTCCGGGCACTGGTCCGCGCCGCCGCGGGCGATGAACGCTTTGCGCGCAGGTGATAGACTAGCCACTTTGAAACCACAGGAGGACATTGTTCATGAGTGAATCTGATTCTGAAAACCATGTGCACTGCATGGAGCGTTTTATTGATCTGGCCAATGCCATGAAGAATGACGGTATGCCCACGCGCGTCATATCGGCGGCCTTGATGACCGCGTCGGGGGTCTACGCAACCTATTCCGTGGCCGGCAATGAGGGTGGGCTCAACCCCTCCGGTGTCGACAAGGTGGCCGCGGCCTACAAGCAGAACCTGGAGAACATTCAGCGTGCCAAGCGAGAGCAGGCCGAAGCCGCTGCGTCTCAGTCAGGCAGCTGAGTGCTGGACGGGAGGTGCGCTTCTGCGCGTATCTCCCTGATTTGTTCCAGAAAGTAGCCAGGTGCGAGCATTGGACGCAGCTCAGCCGCCGTTACCGGGCGGCTGAACAGATAGCCCTGGATGACATCGGCGCCGTGGCTGGTGAGAAACTGGAACTGATCGCTGGTTTCGACACCCTCCGCTACCAGTTCCAATTGCATGGATTGGCCCATGGCGATGATTGCCCGCACCAGGCTGGCGTCATTGGCACTCTTGTCGAAATCGATTACGAAGCTGCGATCTATCTTCAGCTCGTCGAGCGGAAACCGGCTCAAATAACTCAGCGATGAATAACCGGTGCCGAAATCATCGATGGACAGGCGCAGTCCCATTGCCTTGAGCTCCTGCAGCGCTTTGACAGTACTGTGACTGTCTTCCATCAGGATGCTTTCGGTGAGCTCCAGTTCCAGCGCCGACGGTGGCAAACCGCTGGCCTCCAGAATCTCTCTCACCGTTGGGCAGAAGTTCTTGTTGAACTGCAGCGCGGACACATTGACCGCAATTTTCGGCAGCTCCAGCCCCTCCTTGCGCAGCTCGACGAGTTCGCGGCAGGCCTCCCGTATACCCCAGTTGCCCATCTCTACAATAAGTCCGATTTCCTCGGCTACAGGGATAAACCTGAACGGCGGGATCATGCCCTGCTCGGGGTGTTGCCAGCGTATCAGAGCTTCGGCGCCGACCACGGTACCGGTGCGGGTATCCACCTGCGGCTGGTAGTGAAACAGCAGTTCGTTGCGCTCCAGAGCCTTGCGCAGATCGGTTTCCAGCCTCAGTCGCTCCACACCGGCAGCATCCATGTCGCTGGTGTAGAACACGAAGGTATTTTTGCCCCGGGCCTTGGCGTGGAACATGGCCGTGTCGGCGGCCTTCAGCAGACCTTCCAGGTCGCTGGCGTCACTGGGAGCCAGAGCGATACCGATACTGGGCGTGATGACCAGCTCATGGCCCTCGATCTCCACTGGTTCCAGCAGGGTGTTCAGCAGGCGCTGGGCGACCACGCGCACGGCCTCGGCATTTTCAACCTTGTTGAGTACAACTGTGAACTCGTCGCCGCCAAGCCGGGAAACATCGATGCGCGACTCCGAATCGACAAAATGCGCCACCACGTCGCTGTCGCGGACGCAGCTGGTGAGACGCTTGGCCACTTCCCGCAACAGGAGATCACCGGCGCTGTGTCCCAGCGAGTCGTTGACGCGCTTGAAATTGTCGAGGTCGAGAAACAGCAGCGCCAGTATCTCGTCATTGCGTTTGGTCAGACGCAGCAGCAGATCGAGCTGTTCGGTAAACAGGCGCCGGTTTGGCAGGGAGGTGAGGCTGTCGAAGTACGCCATCTGGCGCAGTCGGTCCTTGGTTTCGGTGATCTGCTTGATCGCCTGGCTCAACTCTGCATTCCGCTGGGAAAGCTGGGCCGTACGCTCCTCGACCTTCATGCTGAGGAGTTGGTGGTCGACCCCGATGCGCGTCTTGTAACTGTTCAGGCCGCCGATGATTGTGTTCAGCACCGCGGCGATTTCCTTGACTTCGCCCTCGCCATCAACTGTCAGCGGTTGGTCGACGTTGCCAGCCGCGATGTTGTCGGCCATTTGTGCCAGGCGCGCGAGGCGCGGTGAGACGGCGGGTATAGCGGCCGATCAGCCAGCTGGCGGCGATAATTATCAACAGGGCTACGCCGGCCATGACCCCGAGCGTGGGCAGTGTGAGCATCAGCAGCATGCTGCTGCTGATGCCGATGTGGAGGTAGCCGACAACGAAACGGCTTCCCTGGGGCATGGCCAGGGCAAGCCCGAAATCGCTCCGGGTCAGGTTGTTGCGAGTGGGATTGACCGCAGAGAATACCGGCAGGGAGAGATCGATCACTTTTTCGCCAGCGGCCAGGATCGCCAGCAGCGCGCTGGCAGGCGGGCCAATGGCACCCCGGTGGGACGTCAACAGGGGATCCAGGTCCGAGGGAGCCGCCGCGCGCAGAGCCTTGAATGCGGGGGCCCCGTCCATCGCACCCGGGAACCGTTCCCGTGTAGACAGCGAGGCACCCTCGGTGTCGTGCAGGCTAACGAAACTCACCGCCGGGGACAGTCTCAGCAGTCGGCCAAGCGTGCCGTCCAGTTCTTCGGAATTGCGCAGGTAAATGTCCGCGGGGAGCTGTATCTCACTGCTTGCGGCCGCAGCCACTTGCTGCAGCAGGTCCTCCCGCTGCAGAGTGAACTCACGCAGTCCCA
>JBLRXF010000041.1:0-12904 GCA_047920875.1 Haliea sp.
ATCTTTCAAGCAGGATGCATTACGCGCCTGGGAATCGTACCAGGAAAGTGGACAACACCTGACGTTTGAAGAAGCCGATGCTTGGCTGGATAAGCTTGAAGCGGGTGACGATGTGGAGTTGCCTAACTGCCACGACTGATTTGTTCGCCTTCAGCGCTGACTGACGTGCGTAGCGTTAAATCGTTTCGATGGTGAAACAGCAATCATTCTTGCTGTGCGACATCAAAAAGAAGCCGGACACTAAAGCAGATGACGGCCAATGAAAAATTCCTGATCCGTCAAAGACGATCGCCGTTTCGGCATTCTGCCTAAATAGGCTGGCAAACATTTCCACCAGCACTCAAGGCGCCCCACTCACCAGCAAGCCCACCCTTTCATGCAGGGCGGTATTCAGCACGCGCAGGTTTTCTGCCAGGTCCCAGCCGATGCCATCCACAAAGCGCCCGCTGCGGTAATCCACCGGGTAAGGGCGCATCTCTGGCCAGCCGGCCTGATGGAACTCGTGCATGGCGCGCGCCATGTGGAAGGCGCTGGTCACCAGCACCCAGGTCTGGCCCGGCTGCGGTTGCGCCACAGCCAGGCTGAGGGCGGCGTTCTCGGCGGTGTTGCGCGAACGCAGCTCCAGCAGCAAGCGCTGCTCATCCAGCCCCTGCGCGGCAAAGAAGGCCTGCGCCACGCTACCTTCGCTGTCTATTTCTGTAGCCAGGTCGCGCAAGCGGCCACTGCCCCCAGTGAAGACCAACTGCGCCTCGGGATAGCGGTGCGCCAGCGCCAGCGCAGCGGTATAACGCTCGCCCCCCTCGCGCAACTGCACCTGGCCCCAAAAACGGCTTTTTGAGCCATCCTCGCCGCCGCCCAGAATCACAATGCCGTCTACCCGTGTGAGGGCCGGGTTGGCCGGATAACGGCTTTCCAACGGCTGCAACAGCAGGCCACCGAGAGGGAAAACGCCCAGCACCAAGGTAACCAGCAAGGTGGCCACCAAGCACAGCTGCGCCAGCAACAGCCGCCCCGTCAGCAGGCCGAGCAACGCCAGCAGCATGCCCAGCAACAGCCAGGTTTCCACCTTGATTGCCGCGGCTACCAGCTTGCTGATGATGAAAAGAAGAGTTTCCATTCAGTCCTGGAGTGGATTGGCTTGCCAGCACCGGGCTATCTGCAAACAGATTGTCAGCAAGCAGGCCCCAACCTCACGCCCGCACAATATGCCCCGCCCCCTCCCGATACACCCCCCGCGTATCCACGATCAAGCGGGCATGTTCCCGGATCAACGCATAATCAAACGCATCGTGGTTGGTCGCTACCACCACCGCGTCAAAGTCCGCCAGGCTCTCGGCCGTCAATGCCACGCTCTGCAAATCGAAGCGGTGGCGGCGCATAGGCGGAAACACCGGCACGTGCGGGTCGCTGTAGGCGACAATGCCGCCCTTGCCCTGAATCAACTCCATAATCACCGCGGAGGGGGATTCGCGCATGTCATCGACGTTCTTCTTGTAGGCGACACCCAGCACCAGCACGCGACTGCCGTTCAGCGCCTTGCGCTGGGTATTGAGGCCCTCAACCAGCTTGCCTACCACGTACTCGGGCATGGCGCTGTTCACCTCCCCGGCCAGCTCGATAAAGCGGGTGTGCAGACCGTACTCGCGGGCTTTCCAGGTGAGGTAGAAGGGGTCGATGGGGATGCAGTGCCCGCCAAGGCCGGGGCCGGGGTAGTAGGCGGTGAAGCCGAAGGGTTTGGTAGCGGCGGCCTCGATCACCTCGAAGATGTCGATGCCCATGCGGTCGGCCACTACCTTCATTTCATTGACCAGGCCGATATTGACCGCGCGGTGGATGTTCTCCAGCAGCTTGGTCATCTCGGCCGCCTTGGTGGAACTCACCGGCACCAGCTGGTCGATGGCGCCGCCGTAAAGCGCCACTCCCACCTCCAGGCAGGTCGGGGTATGGCCGCCCAGCACCTTGGGGATGGACTGGGTGTGAAAGAGCGCGTTGCCCGGGTCTTCCCGCTCGGGGGAGTAGACCAGGAAGATGTCCTGTCCCACGGTGAAGCCGCAACTTTCTATGCGCGGCAACAGCTCCTCTTCCGTGGTGCCGGGGTAGGTGGTGCTCTCCAGGGAGACCACCTGCCCGGGCCGCAAATACGGCAAGAGGGATTCCATGGTATTCACCACGAAGCTCAAGTCCGGCTCGCGGTACTGGTTCAGAGGCGTGGGCACGCAGATAATCAGGGCGTCCGCCTCGGCGGCGCGGGCGAAGTCGGTGGTGGCCTGCAGCTTGCTGGAATCGACTGCGGCGACGCGCTCGGAGGGGATATGGGCAAAGTAGCTTTCGCCTTCGCCCAGCATCTTGACCTTTTTAGCGTCGATGTCGAAGCCGAGGACGGGGTAGCCAGCTTCGGCATAGCGCAAAAGCAGCGGCAGGCCGACATAACCCAGGCCGACGATACCGATCCTTGCAGAGCGATCCTGGAAGGCGGTGATCAGGCTGTCTGCGATGGCAGTGTGGCTCATGTGGTTACTCTGCTGTCTTTAATGAAAAGTCGATGGGTATGGCGTATCGCGCCGGCCGACCCTGTGCCATTCACCGCTAGCTGCCCGACCCGGCCCCCAGCAAGAATCTGCGGAGCTGCCTCTCTTCTCTCATGATATGAACGATAAGCACCGCATCATTGTCCTGTCGGTAGAAAACTCGGCAAGGCCTGACAGTCAGTTCCCGATAGATCGAGTTGGGCAGCTCTTGAGGAACATGGCCGGAGTTGGGAAAGTCCTCAAGCCGCTCCACTGTTTGGAAAACCCGCTGTAAAAAATCTGCAGCGGCGCGCGGCTTGTCCATAGCAATGTACTCTGCAACCTCCTCCAGCTGGTCCAGGGCGGGGTTGGTCCATACTACTTCAGCCACTTCTGCATCCGTTCCCTGGCCTCGCCATGGGAAGTGACGCTCCCCTCCAGAATTGCCCGCTCCCCCCTGGACAAACCTTCCAGCAGCGCCAATCTGCGCTGCATGAATTCATAATCCTGAACGTCGACCAGGTACGCTGAGGGCTTGCCGTGCTCAGTTATCAGTACCGCCTCTTTGCTCTCGTGCAGGTCAGCCAGGATCCTGGTCGCTTGCCGCTTCAGATTCGTTACCAACTCAACTTTCATGGGCTGCCCTCTGTCAAAGTGACACTATAGTAGCACTCCCGCGAGGTGCCAGCGACAGCGTGCCGGTTAACGCGAAAATTGCCGCCAATCTCACCCCCGCACCTCCCCCGCACGCTCCAGATACCACCGATACGTATCCTCCAGCCCCTCCCGCAGCGCAATACCCGCCTCCCAGCCCAGGGCCTTCAGGCGCGACACGTCCAGCAGCTTGCGCGGGGTGCCGTCGGGCTTGCTGGTATCGAACACCAGGGTGCCGGTAAAGCCCGTTACCTCCGCCATGGTCTCGGCCAGTTCGCTGATGCTGCAGTCCACCCCGGTGCCGACGTTAATGTGGCTCAGCATCGGCTGGGTGTGGCGCTGATATGCGGCCAGCGGAAGGTCCATCACGTGCAGGCAGGCGGCGGCCATGTCGTCCACGTGCAGGAATTCCCGCATCGGCGTACCCGTACCCCAGATCACCACCTCTTCCGCGCCCTCGGCTACCGCCTGGTGGAAGCGCTGCAGCATAGCGGGAATCACGTGGCTGTTTTCCGGGTGGAAATTGTCGCCGGGGCCATACAGGTTGGTGGGCATGACCGCGCGGTAATCCGTGCCGTGCTGGCGGTTCATGCTCTCGCAGAGCTTGATGCCGGCAATCTTGGCGATGGCATAGGGTTCGTTGGTGGGTTCCAGCACCCCGGTCAGCAGGGCATCCTCGCGCATGGGTTGGGGCGCGAGCTTGGGGTAAATGCAGGAGGAGCCCAGAAACAGCAGCCGCTGCACGCCGGCCCGCTGGGCGGCACCGATGACATTGCCCTGGATCAGCAGGTTGTCGTGGATAAAGTCCGCGGGGTAGGTGTTATTGGCGTGAATCCCGCCCACACGGGCGGCTGCGAGATACACCTGGTCGATGGCGTGCGCAGCGAACAGATCCTCCACCTCCGCCTGGCGGGTCAGGTCAACCTCGCTGTGGCTGGCCGTGACCAGCTCGACATCCGGCCGCGCCACCAACTGCCGGCAGAGCGCCGAACCCACCATGCCCCGGTGGCCGGCCACATAGATACGCGGCACGCTAGTTCTCCGTCTGCACGGGCACATCATGCCCGTGTTGTTTCAAAAACGCATGCCGCTGGGCGATCCTGAGATCCTCCGCCACCATTTCCGCGCACATCTCCAGCGCGGTAATCTCCGGCTCCCAGCCCAGTTTGCTGCGGGCATTGGTCGGATCCCCCAGTAACGTGTCCACCTCCGCGGGGCGGAAGTAGCGCTCGTCGACGCGCACGATCGCATCGCCCACAGTCAGCGCGGGGGCGTTGTCCCCGGTAATGGCCGCGACAATGCCCACCTCCTCCAGCCCCGCGCCCTCAAAGCGCAGTTCCACCCCCAGTTCCCGCGCACTCCAGCGGACAAAGTCGCGCACGCTGTGCTGCTGGCCGGTGGCGATCACGAAGTCCTCCGCCTGTTCCTGCTGCAGCATCAACCACTGCATGCGCACGTAATCCTTCGCGTGGCCCCAGTCGCGCAGGGAGTCCATGTTGCCCATGTACAGGCAGCTCTCCAGCCCCTGAGCGATATTGGCCAGGCCGCGGGTAATCTTGCGGGTGACGAAGGTCTCCCCCCGGCGCGGGGACTCGTGGTTGAACAGAATCCCGTTGCAGGCATACATGCCGTAGGCTTCGCGGTAGTTGACGGTGATCCAGTAGGCATACAGCTTGGCCACCGCATAGGGCGAGCGGGGATAGAACGGCGTGGTCTCGCGCTGGGGGCTTTCCTGCACCAACCCATACAGTTCCGAGGTGGAGGCCTGGTAGAAGCGGGTTTTCTTCTCCAGCCCCAGCAGGCGGATGGCCTCAAGAATCCGCAGGGTCCCCATGGCGTCCACATCCGCCGTGTACTCCGGCGCTTCAAAGCTTACCGCCACGTGGCTCTGGGCCCCGAGGTTGTAGATCTCGTCCGGCTGCACTTCCTGAATGATGCGGGTGAGGCTGGAGGAGTCCGTCAGGTCGCCGTAGTGCAGCACGAACCGGCGGTTATCGACGTGGGGATCCTGGTAGATGTGATCCACCCGCTGGGTGTTGAAGCTGGAGGCGCGGCGTTTGATGCCGTGCACCTCGTAGCCCTTCTCCAGCAGAAATTCGGCGAGGTAGGAGCCGTCCTGGCCCGTGACCCCGGTAATCAGTGCTTTTTTCACGGTAAATTCGGTCCTCGGTTCTTACTTTCCTGGTCGGATATCAAGACGAGTTTGTTACGCTAATCCAGAAGCCTTTGCGGTGCATCCATGTCCTCGTGAAGAACGCGAACAACGAGCACCTCCGTCTCGAGCACTTGATAGAAAACAGCGTGATGCTCTACCTGCAATCTGCGATATCCCGGAAGAACATGGGCATAGTCAGCGCCGAGAGAGGGATGATCAAGCAGCTGATTCATTCCTGCCTCAAGCTGATCAAGGTAACTATCCGCCTGATCAGCCCCCCACTCTTCGCAGGTAACCATCCAGATACCGGTGAGATCAGATTCCGCCTTCGGCGTGACGGCTAGTCTGAGCACTACTTTGCTGCTTTCATTCGCTTACGGCCCGCCGCCTTGATGGCCGCTATGTCCAGGGGCTTGGCTCTTCCACTAGACTCACCGTCGGCGAGGGCCTGCCTCAGCGTCGCAAGACGCTCCTTGGCCTGCTGGTCTCTGCGGATGAGATCGCGGATATACTCGCTGTCATTGCCAAAGTGACCGCTCTCAATCTGGGCTTTCACCCAGTCGTCTTGCTGCTCGGTCAGCGTGATAGTCTTCCGGTGCATGCTCATGGGTGGTGCTCCTGGCAAATCAAGAGTATGACAATATCATACTATATACCAAGCGCTACCTGAGAATTGATTGCGGTATCAATCTGCCCTCTGCCGCACCAGTCTGGTATACCAAGTACGGCGGCGACTTACGTGAGAGGCCGGGGGAGGCAACTCCCCTCCTACTCAATCTTCTTAACTGCTGCTATCTGGCACCGACCAAAAGGCCCGCAACGCTCAAGTCCTCGTCGATTTCAGGCCAGTGAATGCCTTCTCCGTCTCCCAGGAGTTCCCAGACTTCCCTTTGGGATTGCGTTGCTTTTGAAAGCGTGGGAAACCAAGCGATTGGAACAGAGATCGTACGCCCATCTAAGAGATCGACGTTCAAGGTATCTTCAGTAAAACTAACATTGTGAGCTAAGGGGTGTAACTCAACGGCTAAAGTACCCATTCCAAGTCTCCAGAAGCGTAGTACAATTTTCGTTCACCAGGGCCTCAAGCTTTCGAAGCTCTTGCGGTGAGAAACGTGTGGAACTGGCAAGAACTGGTGGATCTAGCCAAAATTTTGCCAGCATTCGATCCCGCTGAATATGCACGTGCGGCGGCTCTCCTTCCTCGTTGCTGTAGAAAAAGAATCTATAGGGGCCAACTCGTAATATTGTGGGCATTAGGGAAGCTTACTCAAATCAGGGGCTTGGAACAATCTGGGCAGTTAATAGCGAATTAGTGAGACCTCCGCGGAAATTCCGGCTCGATGCAGAAGATGTCGAAGTGATTTTTTTACCTACAAAGAACCGCAATCGCGACCTTCGCACTGGTCATCAATTCCTATCAAGATTTCCGCGGACGTTTTTCAGTTATTACAGGATCGAAGACCTTTCACGCGACGGTTCGGAATTCAGTGGCCTTTGCCACTGGTCTCACGCGTCGGTGATCTTCCCGCCGAAGTTCGACCAGCCCATAGTTACTCATGGTCTTGAGTGTCCTTGATAAGTTGCCAGGCTTGCGTCCAGTGAGAGTCGCGAGCACCGCAATCGATTCAGGGCGTTCTTTCGCTATCAGCTTCAGCAACTCACGGTTGTCATCACTAAGAACCTCAGCGAGAGATCGCATCGAAGGGAACCACACTTTGGGGTCGCCTGGTTTGGGCTTGAACTCACCTCTGGCGATTTTGAGCACCCGCGCCCTCATCTGATCCTGAGGTAGGATGCCGATCTTCAATGATTTCATTCTGTCCCTTATGCAGAATGGTAGCCTGCACGGGCCCTACCCCCAAACGCTGCGTTCCATCAAAGCCAGTCAGCCCCCAACCTCTCAGCCGTCAAGGCGACTCCCAGCATCAGCACGCAGCTACCGTCTACGGCCTGGAACTCGGGTTGGGGGAGAGCCGCAGGATGAAGTCGTAATCAGCGGCGATGCGATAGGAGGAATATACCGGGCGAGGTCCCCGGAAGACGTTAATCGCCCTCGCATTAGCAATCAACTCCGCCCAAAATCTCCGCGGAGTCGTTTTTTGGTTATAACCAGCGCTGTACGGGGTAGTGATTAAATATATACCACCAACTCACGCCAGCCACGCCTGCAGCTGGGGTATCACCAGAACAACCACCAGAACGCCGAGCATCCAAGTGTGGAGAAGCATCGTTTTTTCGAGTTTGCTGAAACGCCCCTCGAACTTAGCGTCCTGCTCCGCAAACCGCGCATCCATCTGAGCGCCAAACTCACCGAAGCGGGCATTCAGCACCTCGGTAAAGTGGTCCTTCGTCAGGATGTTCTCCGCATAAAATCCAAACGCTTCCGCCATAAGCTCCGCCTGCGCATCAGCCTGGGGCTCAGGAACGCCGGGGCGCCGGACCGTCAGCATCTCTAAGTTTGCGGGCGAACCTGAGCGCATCAAACGCCAATGTGGTCATCATAGCCCCCCTGCGGCCGCTGGCACGATACCACCCCTTGCCGAACTCCAGCATCGCAAAACCACCACCAAATTGGTACATCAAAACCAGCCAACTTGCAGCCGACGTCGCACACCCAGGGGCCGCACCCAGGGACCTGACCCTTCAGGGTCTGGTCCCTTTTGCCCCTCGGGTGAGGCCGCAACTGTTGCGAAAGCCAGGCCTGCCGGGCCCGCGCAAACACTGGCTGGAAGTTCATCTTGTACCTGATTGCTCAATCAGGCAGAAAATAAGTGATGGCATCCATTTCCTTGTGCGGGATGCCGATAATATCAATGCCTTCATCTCCAATCAGATAGAAGACACCATGCTCGCCCTGTTGTTGTGCCCCAGATTATCCCGCTGGACACCAGTCTAATCACGTCTGTTTATCCCACCGGTGAAGCGTCCGGCACAGGGATTCAATTCGATAATTTCTGGAGCAAGGTAAGCGGCCGATTGCCGCGATCAATGCGCACTGCGGATTGATGCATCGAGTTCTGGTTGCCTTGCAGGTGCTCTTGCTGGTGGTGTGCGCTGATTCCGCGGACGGGGAAGACGCGGTAGGCTTCAGGTCTGGTCAATAACTGCAGGAGGAGGTGGACCCGCGCGGTAGTAGCCGCCGGGCCCGTGGCTGGTGCTGCTTCGCTTCGAGACGGGGCTCACCAGCGAGGAATACGTTAGCCGCGAAGCATGGCGCGATGCAAGCCTGCCGTACTGCCCGAACCACCGACAGGGCGGTTGCTCCCTGAAACGGCATGGCACCTATGAACGCAAGACCCCATCCGGTGCACGTATCGCCCGCTGGTATTGTCGTGAGAGCCATACCACCTTCGGCCTGCTGCCAGATTGCCTGGCGGCACGACTGCCCGGCACCCTGTGCTCCCTGGAAGAGGCGGTTGTTGCGGCGGAGCAGGCTGCCAGCCTGGAAGCGGCTGCCGCTGCACTGCGCCCCGGCATTGAACTGCCTGGCGCGGTGCGCTGGCTGCGTCGGCGACGACAGTATGTGTACCAATGCCTATCGCTGGTGATCGGTCTGCTGCCCGATATCCTGGCTGGCTGCAGGCCCACGATCACTGACTGTCGTGTCCGTTTGATGCAAGACGCCGTGCTGGTGCCTCTGCGCGGCCGCGCCGCGGTCTATCTCCCGCAACTACCCGCCCCCCTGGGATTCTCAGCGCTCGCATGCGCAGGTGGTGACGTCAATCGCGCTCAACAACAACCGATGGGGCCAGATCCACCGCCCTCGATGGCGTAGCGTCCGGGTTCCCGAGGCCATCGCCTCGCCAACCCAAGGACCCTCCCATGAATGACCCTGATAATGACCACCGCCAGGCGGTGGCCCTGTTCCGCTACGGCCTGATCGCCGATCTGATCCACCTTCCTCCGGGCAGTCCCGGGATCAGCCAACAACTGAAGGCCAAGGCGGAACAGGAACATACCATCCCCGGCAGCCGGCGACGCCGTGTCGCGGCCGAGACACTGCGCGACTGGCTCAAACGCTACCGCCGCGGCGGCTTTGATGCCTTGCTGCCAAAGCCTCGCGCCGACCGTGGTCAGCCTCGGCGGTTGCCCGATACCGTCGCCGAGTCCCTTGTCGCTCTCAAGGAGCAGTATCCGCGCCTGTCTGTCCGGCTGCTGATCACCCGCGCCCGTGAGAGCGGTGCTGTACCCGCCGCTCAGACGCTGCCGGTGTCCACCGTCTATCGCTTGTTCCAGCGCGAGGGGCTGATGGTCAAGAAGACCGATGGGCCTGTCGGCACTGATCGACGTCGCTTTGCCTTCCGCTACGCGGGCGAACTGTGGATGAGCGATGTCATGCATGGCATCACCGTCGGCGATGGCAACGGCAAGCGCCGCAAGACCTACCTGATTGCCTTCCTTGATGATGCCACCCGGGTCATTCCCTATGCAGCATTCACCTTCTCCGAGAACACGGCCGCCTTCCTCCCCGTGTTCAAGCAGGCACTCATCCGCCGCGGCATGCCCGAACGGCTCTATGTCGATAACGGTGCCAACTACCGCTCGCAGCATCTGGCGCTGGTCTGCGCCAGGCTCGGTGTGGCACTGATCCATGCCAGGCCCTATCAGCCGCAAGGGAAGGGCAAGATCGAACGCTTCTTCCGTACCCTGCGCGCCGCGCTGCTCACCCAGCTCACCGCCGATGACACGCAGAGTCTTGAAGCCCTCAACCGGCGCCTCTGGGCCTTTGTCGAGGGAGAATATCACCAGTCGCCCCACCGCGGCCTTGAACAGCAGACACCACTGGAACGCTGGGCGCAGGTCGGCGAGCAGGTGCGCTTCCCCGATACCGCCCTCGATGAGCTGTTCCTCGCCGAGGTCAAACGCCGCGTCAACAACGATCGCACCGTCAGCCTGCATGGCCAGGTCTATGAGGTCGACGCCGTCCTCGTGGGGCAGACCGTCACCCTGCGCTACGATCCAACCGCCCCTGCTGGACGGCCACTGGCCGTGTGGCATGACGGTCAAAACGCCGGGCAGGCCACCCTCCTTGATGCCTATGCCAATACCACCGTGCGGCGGGATCGGCCCTCCGCCCAGTTGAGTACGGACACACCCGCACCGGAGCCGGTCCCGTCACGACTGACCCTCGGGGCACTGACCACGGAGGGTGAGTGATGTACTTACGCCACTTCGCCTTCACCCGCTTCCCCTTCGAGAACAGCCTGCAGGCTGATGAGCTGTATCCCTCGGACGCCCGTCGTGAGGCCGAGGCTCGCCTCAAGCACCTGATCGAGCTGCGCGGCATCGGCCTGCTCACCGGTGAGGTCGGCTCCGGCAAGACCACCATCTGCCGACAGGTCACCGCCGGTCTGCATCCCGGCAAGTACCGCGTGTACTACGTCTCACTCACCACAGGCAACGTGCTCGACATGTACAAAGCCATCGCCTGGGAGCTGGGCTTGCCCACCGAGCGTTCCCGCGCTACCGCCTACCGGGCGATACGCAATGAGGTCAGCCGCCTGGTGCAGGAGGCCAAACAGCTGCCGATCCTGATCGTCGACGAGGCGCAGCATCTGCGTAACGATGTGCTGGAAGATCTGAGGCTGCTCACCAGCTATGCCATGGATGCGGACAACCGGCTGTGCCTCTTGCTGGTGGGGCTCACCGAACTGCGGCGACGACTCAGCATGGCTGTGCACGAGTCGCTCAGTCAGCGACTGGTGGTGCGCCATCACCTCATCGGGCTCACGCGCGATGAGACAGAGGCCTACCTCACTCATCGGCTGCGCCTGGCCGGTGCCGAGGCACCGCTGTTCGCACCGACCGCTATTGAGGCGCTGTATCAGGCATCACGCGGGCTGCCACGCAAGATCAACCGGATAGCGCACTACGCGCTCACAGCAACCGCCTTGGACCAGCAACACCAGGTCACCGAGGTGCACTTACAGACCGCGGTCGAGGAGCTGCAACCATGAAGCGCGAGCGCGATCACTGTGACAATGAACTGGATCAACTGATACCCGAGGGACTCTCCGGGCCGGTCGCCGCCGCTACCATTGAGGTGCTCTATCGAATGGCTGAGGCACTGGAATCACGTTACCTCGGCGAAATCCTGCGCAGCCAGCCCAACCGCGACATCGGCCAGAAAGACCTCTGGGACTGATCGCACCACACCCCCGTTCTGCATAAACCCAGCGGCGCCACCCATCACGGTGGTGCCGCTGCATGCCGCACGAAAGTCAGAATTACAGCGCTAAACCACCGGAGTGATCACTGCGAGAAAATCCAGCGATTAGCTGGTGATATAGCGCGGGAAATCAGTGGTGGGATAGTGTTGGAAACAACACCTGTGGAAAGCTGTAATAGCCTTCAGCCACATCCGTGCGCTGTTTGCCCAGCTGCGAGTTCTCGGCTAACCAGCCAAAGCGTTTTTCGAGTGCTTTCAGGTAAGTATTACGTTGGCGTTTACCCCATTGCCGCTCTGTATATCGGCCGATGTTTTTCAAGTCATCCTGAGCCCTCGGGGTGACTCTGAATCCGGGCATCAGGCTTCGTTATCCAGATCGTTGATCAGTGTGTCCATTGTGAAATCATCTATGAACTTGCTGGCTCTGGCCTGTTCAGCGCCCTGGGCCAAATGACTTCGTAATGCGTCAAGCTTGCTTTTGCGCTCTTCCATTGCGCGCAGGGCATCCCGGACAACTTCACTGGCGGAGCCGTAACGCCCACTGGCAATCTCATTCTTTATGTAAACTTCCCAGTGTTCGCCCAGGCTAAGACTTGTTGTTGCCATATCGCTCTCCGGATATTCATAATTAACAAATATGAATATATGTCACGCTGGAAAGAGAGGCAACCGATGTTTAATTCGTCATTACCTCGGGGATATAGGCCGCCTTGCCTGGTGATGAGTGTTTAGGTCACTGATGCGTCCTTACTTGCTCGCCAGCCTGATATTGGCCGCGACGCGGACGACTTAAAACCCGGGTACAAAAAGTTCAGTCAGGGCAGTCATATCGTCTTTTACCGAGCCGGTACGGAATCCAGGATCGTTGTAATCCGAATTCTCCACAACAGTATGGATGTGGATCAGCACCTCTAACCCCCATAACCCGAACTTACCCATCAACCCCGCCCAAAATCTCCGCGCCATATCAGCGAATGACCTTGATTGCCAACGGCAAGGAAAGCTGAGCCCAAGCCCGATCTGCCGTGAGCACGAGGGCCTTGTGGTCAATGGCAGTCGCAAGACAGGCTCGATCAGCGAAGGAAAGTCTCCATGCCCGTGTCATTGGCCAGAGTTCCGCGGCAAGCTCTGCCTGGCGCGCGCTGAAAGGCTCGATTTGCAGCCCCAGTTCGACCAGATCATCGGCCAGACCGGCGGTGTCGGCACCAAATTGAGCGGCCTTTTGCAGCACTTCCGAGAAGTTGACGCTCGACAGCAAAGCACCATCCAGCCCCTCAGCCACCAGCGAAGCGCCGGGCTCATCTTGCAGGTAAGCCAATAAAGCCGAGGCATCCAGCACAGTCACGGCGACGCAATATTCCCCTCTTCCTCTGATCCGTCGTCTCGTTCGGCTTCGGCGCGACGTTCCGCGATCAAGGC
>JBLRXF010000042.1:0-12826 GCA_047920875.1 Haliea sp.
GTCGATATCCCCCTTGAGGATCAGGTCGGCAATCATCGGGGTTCCCAGCAGGATCTCGATAGCCGCGCAGCGCTTCCCATCCACGGTCGGAATCAGGCGCTGGGAGACGAAGGCCTGAATATTCAATGACAGATCCATCAGCAGTTGCGGCCTGCGCTCCTCCGGGAAGAAGTTGATGATCCGGTCCAGAGCCTGGTTGGCGTTGTTGGCGTGCAGGGTGGAAATGCACAGGTGTCCGGTTTCGGCAAAGGCGATGGCGTGTTCCATGGTCTCGCGGTCGCGAATCTCACCGATCAGGATTACGTCCGGCGCCTGACGCAGCGTGTTTTTCAGGGCATTGTGCCAATTCCGGGTATCAACGCCGACCTCACGCTGATTGATGATCGACTTCTTGTGCCTGTGCACATACTCCACCGGGTCCTCGATGGTGACAATGTGGCCGGCGCTGTTGCTGTTGCGGTAATCGATCAGCGCCGCCAGGGATGTCGACTTGCCGGAGCCGGTAGCACCCACGAACAGCACCAGGCCGCGCTTGCGCATCATGACTTCGGTAAGAATCTCCGGCAGGCGCAGATCCTTGTAATTGGGTATTTCAGCGACGATGTTGCGCGCCACGATGCTGACCTCGTTGCGCTGCATGAAAATGTTCACCCGAAAGCGGCCGGAGCCGGGGATGGACGTCGCCAGGTTCATCTCGAGCTCCTGCTCGAAGTCGGCCTGCTGAGTCGGGTCCATCAGCTCGTAGGCAATCTCCTTGATCTCTCCGGGCTTCAGCCGCTCGCTGGCAATAGGCCGCAGCTGCCCCTGAAACTTGGCGCAGGGTGGGGCCCCGGTACTCAGGAAGAGATCAGATCCGCCCTCGGCAGCCAGCGTTTTCAGCCATTCGGTAATCCGCACAGTCGCCCCCTTTTGGCACCGCCGCACAAGCCGCTCACTCTAGCATTCTGAGCGCGGCGAACAAGCCGCGACTGCACAAAACTCTACTCTGAGGGCATCTCCGCCAGCTCCCTGTCCAGCTGCTGGCTGGTCGCCTGAGGCGAGCCGGTGCCCCGCGCAAGCAGCGCATAGGCCATGGGGATCACAAACAGGGTGATCAGGGTCGCCACGGTCACGCCGCACATGACGACCACCCCGATCACCGTGCGCACTTCATGCCCTGGGCCACTGGAGACCACCAGCGGCACCGCGCCGACCACCGTCGTGAACGCGGTCATGATAATGGGCCGCAGCCGTCGCGCCGCGCCGCGCTGTACCGCTTCCATGAATTCGCAGCCGGTATCACGCATCTGGTTGATGAACTCGACGATGAGGATCCCGTTCTTGGTGGCCAGTCCCACCAGCATGATCATGCCAACCTGGCTGTAAATATTCAGGGTTTGCCCGAACAGCCACAGTCCGCCGAGCCCACCCGCCAGCGCGAGGGGCACCGTGAATAAAATAACAACCGGGTGCACGAAGGACTCGAACTGGGCCGCCATCACCAGGTACACCACCAGCAGCGCCAGCAGGAAGGTAAAGATCACCGCGTTGCTGCTGGTCTGATACTCCAGGGATTCGCCTTTGTAGTCGAAGTTGGCGCTGGTCGGCAGCTCGGTGCGCACCAGCTCTTCCAGGTAGGTCAGCGCGTCACCCAGCGCATAGTCCGAGGCCAGGCCGGCGGTGATGGTGAGAGCCCGGGCGCGATTGTAGCGATTCAGGCTGCCGGCATCGGCCTGCTCGCGCACGGTTACCAGGCTGCCCAGGGGCACCAGGTCACCGCTGGCGGCGGAGCGCACATAAATACCGTTGAGATCGTCGAGCGTGCGCTGGTTGTCGGGCTCACCCTCGACGATGACATCGTACTCGCGCCCGGCGAGGATAAAGGTGGTCACCCGACGCGAGCCCAGCAGGGTCTCCAGGGAACGGCTGACATCGACCAGACTGACGCCCAGATCCCCGGCGCGATTGCGGTCAATACTGATGCGCATCTGCGGCTTGGTGGGCTGCAGGTCGGTGTCGACGCCGACCAGGCCCGGATTTTCGGCAATGCGCTCCAGCAGCAGATCCTGCCACTGGGCAAGCTCCTCGAAGCTGTCGCCGGTCACCACGAATTGAACAGGATCGCCACTGCCGCGGCCGAGGCCGCCGCCACCGCGAATAAAGGCGCGGGCTCCGGCGATGTCCTCGAGACGCTGGCGGGCATCCGCCTGGATCTCCACCGTAGACCGGCGCCCGCTGTCCCAATCCGCAAGGACCATCAGTGCGAAGCCCGCATTGAAGGCTTCGCCGCCGCCAAATGACGGTGCGCGAATCAGCAGGCGCCGTATGTCTCCGGCCTCCACCAGGGGCATGAGCCGTCGCTCCACTTCCTCGATCTGGGTCACGGTGTACTCGAAAGAGGAGCCCTCAGGGGTTGTGACTCCCAGGAACAGCATGCCGCGGTCCTCTGCCGGGGCGTATTCCCGAGGCACCGTCTGGAAGGCTCCGACGGTTGCGCCCATGCTTGCCAGCAATACCAGCACGGTCAACCAGCGGTGAGGCAGCACCGCAGCCAGGGCTCTCTGATAGGCATGCTCCATGCGCGCACTCAAGGCCTCCACCGTATCCGCCATGCGGTTGGAAATGTGCTCCCGATCAAGCAGCTTGCTGCACAGGGCCGGCGCCAGCGTCAGGGCAATAAAGCTGGAGAAGATGACCGCCATCGCCATGGTGATGGCGAATTCACCGAACAGGCGGCCGAGGTCTCCTTCGAGAAAGGTAATGGGCACAAACACGGACACCAGCACCAGGGTGGTCGCCACGACCGCAAAGCCGACCTGGCGCGTGCCGCGAAAGGCAGCCACCAGCGGCGTCTCGCCCTGCAGCAGGCGCCGATGCACGTTTTCCAGCACCACGATACTGTCGTCCACCACCAGCCCGATCGCCAGCACCAGCGCCAGCAGAGTCAGCAGGTTAATGCTGTAGTCCATGACCCAGAGGGCCGCGAAGGCGGACACCAGCGAGATCGGTACGGTGATCGCCGGCACCAGCAGGCTGCGCGGATCGCCCAGAAAGAGGAAGATCACCAGCACCACCAGCACCGCGGCGATGAACAGGGTGGTGTAAACCTCCTCGATCGCGGCGCGAACAAAAATGGAATTGTCAAAACTGGCAATCAGCTCCATGCCGTGAGGTAGCTGCCGATTGATACGTTCCACTTCTTCCCACACCAGGTCGCTGACCGACAGGGCGTTGGCGGTACTCTGCTTGATCACGCCCAGGCCCACCATCGGCTCGCCATTGCCGCGGAACAGGCTGCGGTGCTCGGCACTGGCCAGCTCGACCCGGGCGACATCGCCAAGGCGAATCAAATAGCCATCATCACCCTGGCGCAGCACCAGCTGGCGAAAGTCCGCGGCCGTTTCATAGCCACGATCCACCCGCACAATGAAATCCCGCTCCAGTGATTTCAGGGTGCCAGCCGGGAGTTCCACGTTCTGGGCGCGAATGGCCGCTTCGACATCCGCGACCGTAAGGTTCCGTGCCGACAGCGCATTGCGGTCCAGCCAGATCCGCATGGCATAGATCTGTTCGCCGGTAATGCGCACCCGGGCCACCCCCTCCAGCACCGAGAACCGATCCTCAAGATAACGGCGGGCGTAATCGGTGAGCTCCAGCGCATCCATGCCCGGCGCAACCAGGTGCGCCCAGAAAATCACCTCTTCATCACTGGCGCTCTTGCGCACCTCCGGGGGCTCGGCCTCGTCCGGCAGATTGCCCAGAATTCGGGAAACCCGATCGCGAACGTCGTTGGCGGCGTTATCGATGTCGCGGTTGAGTTCAAACTCCAGAGTGATGTTGGAGCGTCCGTCCTGACTACTGGAGGCCATGGTCTTGATCCCCTCCAGCCCTGCCAGGCGGTCCTCAATGACCTCTGTGACCCGGTTCTCCACTACCGCGGCGGATGCCCCGGGATAGGTGGTGGTGATATTGAGTATGGGTGGGTCTATGTCGGGGTACTCGCGCAGGGGCAGGCGGTCAAAGGACAGCAGGCCAAAAGCGCACAGGAGGGCGGCGGCCACGATGGCCAATACCGGGCGGCGAACAGATACATCAGACAGCAGCACCGCTAGCGCTCCACCAGCCGCACTCCGGTACTCTCGCCGGAGAGCCGGCCCACCCCGTCCCGAACCACCCGGTCACCGGCCTGGAGTCCGGCGACGACTTCGACCCAGCCAGGGCGGCGCCCGCCAATGCTCACTTCACGGCGTACCGCCTGCCCTGAATCCGCATCCAGAAGCCAGACGAAGTGCTGGATGGCACGCGACTGCAGACTTTCTTCCGGCACCAGCAAAGCCTCCCGTTCGGGGCCACTAACCACCACCTCCAGCAACATCCCGGGGCGCAGACGCTGCCCTGGGTTGAGCAGCTCCGCACGGGCAGTAATGGACCGGGCGACCGGATCAACGCGACTATCCAGCGCCGTAACCGTACCCTCATAGGCCTCGGTGAATGCCGCAGTTCGAGCTGCCACGGTCTGCCCCACCTGCAGGAAACCCAGATCCCGCTCTGGCACGGTGAAATCCAGGCGCATGCGCGACAGGTCATCCAGAGTCGTCAGCCGCTGGCCTGCAGTGACCAGGGCACCCTCGCTGACCAGGCGCAGGCCGAGGGTGCCGGCAAAGGGCGCAACAATGGTGCGGTCGGCAATCCGGGACTCGACTTCTTCAATCCGGTGCCGGGTAACGGATACCAGGGTACGCGCGCGATCCAGCTCATTCTGGGCGACCTGATTCTGGCGCGCGAGGTTGTCCAGCCGCCGGACCTCGCGCTCAGCGTCCGCGAGGGTTGCCTGCAGCTCACGCCGGCTGGCCTGTTCCGCATCCTGACGCAGCAGCGCCAACACAGTGCCCTGCTCCACCTGCTGGCCGTCATCGAACCCCAGGGATTCAATGATCTGCGACACGCTGGCGGTAATATCCACGGATTCCCAGGCGCGCAGCGTACCCAGAGCCTGAATCTCGTCGTTAAAGGACCTCGGCACCGCGGTGTAGGCAGTCACTGGTAACAGGGGACGGGCGCGCGTTGCGGCAGGTTCCGCAGGACCCGCGAGCTGCCAGGCCATCACACCAGCAAGGCTGAGGATCCCCAGCAATATCACCCATTTCTTCATGCAGCGCTCCGCTTACAACCATGACCCGACGATTATGGATTCGGGAACCCATGTATCGGCGGCGGTGCCATTATAGAAACCCAACCCGGCGACAACAGGGAAATTACACTTTTTACTCGAACTAACGAACAGTAGTCAGGCGCGCAGGGCTTCCCTACACTAGGCGCATAACATCCCGACAGGAGCCGCTCCGTGGACAATACCCGCCCCACCCCATTGCTGGAAGACATTGAAGGTACTCGCCGCAAGCTGGAACAGTGGTTCGAGGAACGCCGCGGGCACCCGGTCAGCGTCTCCAGCCTGAAGATTCCGGAAAGCTCGGGCATGTCGAATGTCACGCTGCTGTTCACCCTGCGCTGGGACGAGAACGGAACTGCGCGCGAGGAGGCCTGCGTGGGGCGTCTGCAGCCGGAAATCGCCCGGCCGGTATTCCCCAGCTATGACCTCGCACCTCAGTACCGGGTAATGGAGCGTCTGCAGGCTTGCAGCGACATTCCCGTACCGCCGCTGCGCGGGCTGGAAACGGACACCAAACTCCTGGGCGTGCAGTTCTACATCATGGAGCATATCCCGGGCCGCATCCCCACCGACATGCCGCCCTACAACATGGATGGCTGGCTGCTGCAGGAGACCACCGAAGCCCAGCGCGCAGCCCTGTGGCGGGCAGCGGTAGACACCATGGCCCGCTTTCACACACTCGACTTCCGGGCTCTCGGTTTTGCCGACCTGGAAGTTGCAGGACAGACACCGCTGCAACGGCAGCTGCGCTATTGGCAGGACTATCTGGACTGGGGCCTGGAAGGTCAGGGCCACCCCCTGGGCCAGGCAGCCCTGGACTGGCTGACCGCCAACCAGCCGGCCGCGGAACCGGTGGCACTGTGCTGGGGAGACGCCCGCATCGGCAACATGATTTTCACCGAATCATTGGACGGCGTGGCGGCGGTGCTGGACTGGGAGATGGCAACGCTGGGCAACCCCCTGCAGGACCTGGCCTGGTTCAACTACATCGATTCCACCTTCGCCGAAGGCCTGAACTTCCCCCGCCTGCCGGGGCTGCCCTCCTACGAGGAGACCGTGGCCCAGTGGCAGCAGGCTACGGGCCGCGATGTGACAGACTACGATTACTACCTGCTGTTCGCCGCCATGCGCTACGGCCTGATCATGTCGCGGATCATGCTGGCCACCGGACAGGAGGCGGAAGTGCAGGGCAACTTCGCCTGCCAGCTGCTGCGCAAGCACCTGGAGCGGCTGGGGGGCGCCTAGGCGGCCCCACCTGGGCGGCCCCACCTGGGCGGCCCGTCTAAAATCTGTCCTTGACGGTGAACAGAATCTGGCCGCCGCTGACATCGTCATCCTTGACAAAGGGAAAGGCGACATCGATGTGCACCACGCTGCCTTTCTCCGCGCGGCTGGAGTTGAGACGGAGGCCAAAGCCGGCATTGGCCAGAACGCCGCCATTACTGCCGTTGTCGCCGTCCTCGAACCAGGCACGCCCCACGTCGACAAAGGCGGCCAGGCCGACCTGCAGCAATCGGAACAGGTGCCAGTCGGAGTAGTAGCGCTGCTCGAGGTTGAAGACCAGGGAGCGGTCCCCCACCTGATAGTTCAATTCATAGCCACGCAGGCCATTGGCGCCACCCAGGGTGAGCTGGCGCTCGCCGGTCAGCCCATCGCTGTAATCGGCACGCAAGCGACTGTACAGGGCCCATTGCCGCGACTGTTTGTGGTGATAGCGCGTTTCCGTGCTCCACCAGAGGTTCTCGAACTCGCTGTCATCAACGCTCCAGAAACCGCTCAGGCTGGTGTCAAGCTGCCACAGTCGGCTGGCATCAACCAGCAGGGTATTGCCGTAGTTGCCCCGCACTACCACCTGATCCTGACTGGCCCCCAAGGCGTCCGCGGACCAGCCAATGGCCCAGGAAAAGCGCTCACCGACATAGACATCTTCGGTGCGACCCAGATAATTGACGTTGTGCAGCTCGACAAACTGGTCGCGGGTGGATTCGTAGCCGATGTAGGGGTAGCTGTACTTGCGTTCCTCTGGCAGTTCCGCTGGCGGAATGGGCGAGTCGCTGAACTCGAAGCTGTGACTTTCCAGCGTGTAGCCGAACAGCCAGCGCCCGACCCGCCTGTCCTCGCCTACCTCTGAGGCGATACCGCCGAAAACATTGGCAAACTCGATCTCGTGGTCGAATTCGGCGACCTCATCGCCCCGGAACCAGAGCGCTTCCTCCAGCTTCATCCGGTTGAGATCCAGCCCCGCGGACCAGCTTTCGTACACCGAGAAGAACGGACGCACAAAGCGCACACCCTGCTCGTAGCCGTCGTCGTTGTCCGCCAGCGACAGACGCATGCGCCAGCGCGAGCCCGCGGGGGCCGGATCCACATAGCGGATGGTATTCCCCGATCGCTCCTCGTCGCTGTCATGCTGGATAATGATCTGCTTGCCGGTGCCGAGAAAGTTGGCGTCCCGAAACCCCACGGCATACTTGTTCTCGCCGCCGCTGCGGGAAACGGACAGCATGGGTGTGAAGGTCCAGATGTCCCTGGTGATGACTTCCAGATCTACCACCTCGCCGCAGACGCGCCAAGGGCGAACGGTAGCATCGTAGATGAAACCCAGGTTGCGCAGAATACGCTCCGATTCATCCACCCGGGACTGGTTGTACTCCTCACCCTCCTCGACCAGCAGATGGTCCTCGATCACCCAATCCCGGGTTACGCTGTGAAAGTCGTTGGCCCAGCGGTAGAGGGCCTTGTCTTCTTTCGGGTCCTCGGTATCGAAGACGGTGAAGCGCTGCTGGCGGATGCTGCCGATGCGTGCCCCTGCGGGAACGGATTGGGCAAAGGCGTCGTGGGCGGGGGATTCCTCAAAGCGGAAGCTGGCAGATTCGTCCTGCGCGGCGACCTCGCGACAGGCCGGTTCATTCGCATTGGCAGCGGCCGCTGTCGCAATCGAAAACAGGCATAGCAAGTATCGCCTGAGCGCAGAGAACCTTGAACACGACGTCGGTTTCATGGCCTTACAATAGCTGCTGGGCACACCGCACCACAATGGCTGGAAATCTGTACTCGTTCACAATACGCGGCTAAACTTGGCCCCGCCCCAGCGGCGGGACAGACTCCCGGCGTGCCCGCACCCCCGACAAGGAGTTCCGCTTGACCCCTCATTTGCAGAACCAGTTGCAGACCCTGGCCGGGCCCGGTTACCGCGAACTGCTGCAGCGGATACAGCGCGGGCTGGAAAAGGAAAGCCTGCGCATCACGCCTGAGGGTCGGCTGGCGCAAACGCCGCACCCGCCAGCGCTGGGCTCGGCCCTGACCCACCCATCAATCACCACGGATTATTCCGAAGCCCTGCTGGAATTCATCACGCCGGTGGACAGGAGCATCGAGAACTGCCTGGAGACCCTGGCCGACGTCCACAGCTTCACCTACAGCAAGATAGGTGACGAATTGCTGTGGGCCACCAGCATGCCCTGCATCGTCAACGGCGACGACAGCATTCCGGTAGCGGAGTACGGCAGCGCCAATGTTGCACGCATGAAGAAAGTCTACCGCTACGGTCTGGGCCACCGCTACGGTCGCCTGATGCAGACCATTGCCGGCATCCATTACAACTTCTCGCTGCCAGACGAGTACTGGCGGCGGGCCTGGGACGACGCCGGCCAACCGGAACCGCTGCAGGACTACGTCACCAGCCGCTACCTGGGCCTGATCCGCAACTTCCACCGCCATTCCTGGCTGCTGATCTATCTGTTCGGCGCCTCGCCGGCGGTGTGCGCCAGCTTTCTGCGCGGCCGTGACAGCCATGGCCTGGAGCCCTTTGACGAGCGCGGACGCACGCTGCACCGCCCCTATGGCACGGCCCTGCGCATGGGCGGTCTCGGCTACAACAGCGAAGCCCAGAAGGGCCTCAAGGTCTGCTACAACTCACTGGGCAACTATGTACAGGCCCTGCGCGACGCCATCATGCACCCGCATCCGCCCTACCAGGCTTTCCCCGCCGGCCAGGGTGGCGACTACCAGCAGCTGAATGACAGCCTGCTGCAGATTGAAAACGAGTTCTACAGCACCATTCGGCCCAAACGCGTCACCCGGCCCGGTGAAGCACCGCTGGCAGCCCTGTGCCGCGCCGGCATCGAGTATGTGGAAATCCGCTGCATTGATGTCAGCCCCTTTGCGCCGCTTGGCATCGACGCTGCCCAGATCCGCTTCCTCGACACCTTCCTGCTCTACTGTCTGCTGGAGAACAGCCCCCCCTGTGACGATAGAGAACAGGCGTTGCAGGCAGCCAATCTGGAGGCGGTGGTCAATCAGGGCCGCGAGCCCGGCCTGCAGCTGCGGACCCCCACCGGGAGCGCGTCCATGACGGCGCTCGCGGGCGGGCTGCTGGCTGACATGGCCGGCATCGCCGACCTGCTGGATGCAGCCAACGACTGCAGCCTGTACCGGGAGTCCCTGGCGGCGCAGCAGGCGCGGGTGGACGACGCTGAGCTAACCCCATCGGCGCGGGTCCTGCGGGAGATGCGCGAGCAGGATCTGCCCTTCTTTCGCCTGGCCATGGGTTACAGTGAACAGTGGGCCAGACACTTCCATGAGCGCACCCTGCCCGCAGATACGGCCCGGCGCTTCGAGGACGAGACACTGCAGTCGCTGGCCGCACAGCGCGCCATCGAAGCCGCGGACGACGTCGGCTTCGAGGAATACCTGGCGCGCTTTTTCGGCCAATACCGCACCCTGTTCTGAGAACCGCGCTTGCGGGGTGCGGTCAAACCGCCTAACGTATCGCCACAGCCAATGCTTCCGTTACGAGGAATCTCCCTGCCATGTTGCAAGCTCTGACCCCTCGCCTGGTGTATTTTGGACTGGCCCTGCTGGCCCTGTTTGCCATGCTGTTTGCCTGGTATCTGGAATATCAGGTGGGCCTCAACCCGTGCCCGCTGTGCATGACCCAGCGGGTATTCGTGGTCGCCGGCGGCCTGGTCGCCCTGCTTGCGTTTCTGCACAACCCCGCCGGTTGGGGGCGCAGGGCCTATGGCCTGCTCTGTGCTGCCAGCGCCGCTGGCGGCGGCGCCGTCGCTGCCCGCCACGTCTGGCTGCAGCACCTGCCTCCGGACCAGGTGCCAGCCTGCGGCCCCAGCCTGGAGTACATGCTGGATACCCTGCCCTTCCGCGAGACACTGAGCATGGTGCTGATGGGCGACGGCAACTGTGCCGAAACCCACTGGACCCTGCTCGGCTTCAGCATTCCCGAGCAAACCCTGATGCTGTTTGTGGTACTGACGCTGATAAGCCTCTGGCAGGCCCTGCGCAAGGCCTGATCACAGCCGCGCTTGCGGTGGCCCCGAGGCTGTGCCTATAGTGACTGCTCGGAAATGGACCCGGGAGTCCGCACACAATGCCACATCGCAGCAACAACCCCGCCGAGCAATTCCGCGCCGTCGAGAGCCTGCTGACCAGCTGGCTGAGAGAACGTCGCGCGGTGCTTTCCTGCTACACAGCGCTGGTTGTTGCCAGTGATGATGCTCCAGAATCAGCGCATCTTGCCCGGCGCCAGCGCGAGCTCTGCGGTCTGTTGGTGGACTATGCATCGGCGGGACATTTCGAAGTATTCGCAGAACTGCTGAACGAGGCGAAGGTGTTCGGCGACGACAGCAGGGAGCTCATTGCGGCACTCATGCCAGCCATTACCGACACCACGGACGTGATCCTGGCCTATGAGGAGAAGTACAGCAGCGGCGCAGAGTACCCCGACACCTTGCGGCGGGATCTGTCAGCATTGGGGGAGATTCTGGAATCGCGGTTTGTGCTGGAGGACCGGCTGATCGCCGGCCTCCACAATCAGCATCGGCGCCAGGTGCAGGCGCCGGTGCAGGCAGGTTGATCAGCCCTCGTCGGCAGCAGCTTCCTGGCTGACAACGCCGATCAGCTCGACCTCAAACACCAGCGCCGCGTTCGGGCCAATCAGATTGCCGGCGCCGCCCGGGCCGTAGGCCAGGTCGGCAGGGATGTAAAGGTTCCACTTGGCACCGGGCGACATCAGCTGCAGGGCTTCGGTCCAGCCGGCAATGACCTGGCCAACGCCGAAGGTGACCGTCTCACCACGCTTGTAGGAAGAATCGAACTCGGTCCCGTCTACCAGGGTGCCGCGGTAGTGAACTTCAACGGTATCTTCCGGGCCGGGACTGGTACCCTCACCGGCTTCGATGACTTCGTATTGCAGGCCTGACTCGGTGACCACTACGCCCTCGCGGGTAGCGTTCTCGGCCAGGAAGGCCTCTGCTGTCGCCTGATAGGCTTCCGCCGCTGCGGCTGCCAGCGCCTGCTGTTCTTCCATGGCGCGCTGCTGATAGGCCATCATCTCTTCCTGGATTTCCTCTTCGGTCATGCGCGGGTCGGCACCCTCCAGGGCATCCTTCAGGCCGGCAGTGAACGCGGGCACATCCATCGGCACACTGTCAGCGGCCATCCGCTGGCCAAGGCCATAGGCGATACCGTAGCTCAGACGCTGGGTAGTGCTCTCCAGAACCACCTCCGCGGAGTTTGTAGATGCGGCTTCCGGCGCTGCTTGCTGATTACAGGCTTGCAGGGTCACGGTGGCGACCAAGGCAAGCGGGAGTGCGAATTTCTTCATAATGGGTTCCATTGGTAAGTAGGTGACCTTGCAGGAAAACTTGCAGGTGGCAGATCATACTACCCGCGACGGCTACTGCGCCACCCCCGGACCCGCTGGCGCTCTAGGTCAGCAGCGCATGCAGGCGCCGCACCAGCGCGCGGCGATCGCTGTCCGCCAGGGTCGAAGGCAAGGCCAGCAGCTGCGCCAGGGCGCGGGCGAGGCTGTCCGCCTCGGCCGGCAGCGCCGCCTGCCGCCGGTGCCAGGCGAAAATCTGCGCCTGCTGCTCCCGCTCAGCCGCCAGTTCCAGCACCCTGATCTCCTCGCGAAGGGCCGCAGCGGCGGGCAAGGCGCGCCAGTCGCGGCGCAGAGCTCGCAGTGGCTGGACCACTCGCTGGCGCCACTCGGTCACGCTGACTGCCAGCTCACGCCACTGCAGCTGGTCCAGCGCGAGGCCCTGCCGCGCCAGCCACGCCGCGTACAACAGCAGGTTCACATCCGCCGCACAGTGATCCTGAGCTTCCATACAGGCCGCGGCGACGCCGGGACAGGCATAGAGTTCCAGCGAAAACTCCCATAGCGGATTATTCATGATCTCTCCGGCTGGTGACGACCAGGGCCTGCGCGTAGAATGCGCGGCCTGATGATCATATTACGCGATATCGAACTGCGCCGGGGTAGCAAGCTGCTGCTGGAGGGCGCCAACGTGACGCTGCAGCCCGGCCAAAAGCTGGCGCTGATCGGTGCCAATGGCAGCGGCAAGTCCAGCCTGTTTGCCATGCTGCTGGGGCAGCTGCAGGCCGATGTCGGTGCGATAGAAGGCATGAACAACCTGCGCCTGGCGCACATGGCGCAGGAAGTGGCAAGCACCGATGAGACCGCAGGGCGCTACGTCCTGCAGGGCGACGCGCGGCTGGCGGAGCTCACCGCGGACCTTGCGGCGGCGGAAACAGAAGGCGATTTTCAGCGGGCCGCGAACCTGCACACGGCAATGGAAGATGCCGACGGCTACAGCGCCGAGCGGCGGGTACAGCGTCTGCTGCAGGGTCTGGGCTTCGCCGATGGTGCCGCCGAGCGCC
>JBLRXF010000043.1:0-12811 GCA_047920875.1 Haliea sp.
CGCCAACGTGCGCATGTATGTAGCCGAGCGCGAGGGCTCTGATCCAGTCTGGTGGTTCGGCGGCGGCTACGATCTCACGCCTTATTACGGCAACCGCGAGGATTGCCGCCACTGGCACCAGGTCGCCGCAGCTGCCTGCGCGCCTTTTGGTGACGACGTCTATCCCCGCTATAAACAGTGGTGTGACGAATACTTCCACCTCAAGCACCGCAACGAGCCCCGCGGCGTTGGCGGTTTGTTTTACGATGATCTCAATGAGGGGGGCTTTGATCGTTGCTTCGCTTTCATGCAGGCCATCGGCGACTCCTATCTGCCGGCCTATGTGCCCATTGTCCAGCGCCGCAAGCACCAGGCATGGGGTGAACGCGAGCGCCAGTTCCAGCTGTACCGGCGCGGCCGCTATGTGGAATTCAACCTGGTGTTCGACCGCGGCACGCTGTTCGGCCTGCAGTCGGGTGGCCGCACCGAGGCTATCCTGATGTCATTGCCGCCGCTGGTGCGCTGGGAATACGACTATCAGCCAGAGCCTGGTTCCGCCGAGGCAGAGCTGACCGACTACTATCTTCAGCATCGTGACTGGCTGCAGGTCGAGGCATGACCGCACCGGACAAGTACGCCGTCTTCGGCAACCCGATCAAGCACAGCAAGTCACCGGCGATCCACGCTGCCTTTGCTGAGCAGTGTGATCAGCGCATTCAGTATCGCGCTGTGCGTGTCGAGTTGGGCGATTTTCAGCGCGCTGCCGCCAGTTTTTTTGCCGGTGGCGGCAAGGGCCTGAACGTTACCTTGCCATTCAAGCAGGACGCCTTTGCCTTCGCCGATACCCTGACTGAAAGAGCCCGGCGCGCCGGCGCGGTCAACACGCTGACCGCCTGCGACGATGGCAGCATAGCGGGCGATACGACTGATGGCATCGGGCTGGTGCGCGATATGGTCGCCAATCTGGGCTGGCAGTTGCAGGGGCGTCGAATAGCGCTGCTGGGGGCCGGTGGTGCGGTGCGGGGTGTGCTGGAGCCGCTGCTGCGGGAGCGTCCGAAGTCTGTTGTGATCGCCAACCGCACCGCTGCGAAAGCGGCGGAACTGGCGGCGTTGTTTGCTGATATCGGCACCGTTCAGGGGGGTGGCTATGAGCTGTTGCAAGACCTCGAGGTGGATTTGCTGATCAACGCCACCAGTGCGGGCCTGCAGGGCGAGATGCCACCTCTGCCTGATACCCTGCTGACAGTGCGCAGCTGCTGCTATGACATGTTGTACGGCCCGGAGCCCACTCTTTTCATGCGCTGGGCGGCGCAGAACGCGGCCTGGGCGGTGGCGGATGGCCTGGGCATGCTGGTTGAGCAGGCCGCAGAGTCGTTCTACCGCTGGCGTCAGGTCCGACCCGCCACCCAGCCGGTGATCAACCAGATGCGCACCATGCTGGCGGCCGCCTAAATCGTCTCCAGTTCCGCCAGATGGCGGTCCTTGAGGCGCACATAGTTGGCGGCGCTGTAGCTGAAATAGTCCCGCTCCGCTGCCGTCAGCGGGCGGACTTCCCGAGCCGGGCTGCCGGCGTAGAGATAGCCGCTGCGCAAGGTCTTGCCCGGCGTCACCAGGGCGCAGGCCCCGATGACCACCTCGTCCTCTACTACTGCGCCGTCCATGATCGTGGCGCCCATGCCCACCAGCACCCGATTGCCGATGCTGCAGCCGTGCAGGGTGGCATTGTGGCCGATAGTGACCTCCGCTCCGATCAGCAAAGGCCAGCCTTCGGGATTGTAGGGGCCGGCGTGGGTGATGTGCAGCACGCTGCCATCCTGGACGCTGGTGCGGGCGCCGATGCGGATGCGGTGCATGTCGCCGCGGATCACGGCCTGGGGCCAGACCGAGGCATCGTCCCCCAGTTCGACGTCACCCAGCACCACGGCGCTGGGATCTACCAGCACCCGCTGCCCGAGTACGGGCCGGATGCCACCAAAGCTGCGAACGCTGGTTGCGGTGTAGTGCTGCATGCGGGGCTCCCTGTTTGATCCTGCTACAATAGCGGCCCCAACCCCAGCTGGCCAGTAGCCGATGAATCCGGAAGACGGTAGCCCGAAATCACCCCCGAGCAGGCGCTTTATCGCCGGCGCGGTGTGTCCCCGCTGCAGTGCCATGGACACCATCGTGGTGGATCGGGACACGGATTTGCGCGAATGCGTAACCTGTGGCTTCAGTGATCCGCGCCCGAAGGACAAGCTCGCGGCAACGGCGGAACCCGCTACCCGGGTCAGCCGGCCCGCTGCCCGTCGAGTGGAGACCGCCGCCGAAGTGGTGCGGTTTCTGGAGCCGCCGCCGCAACAGAAAGACTGAGACTCACCCGCCGAGGCGGCTAAACGCTATTGGCATGCGCTTGAAGCCATCCATGAAATTGGAGCGGAAATGGGTCGGCTCCTCCAGCAGGCGCAGATTGTCCATGCGGGTGAGGATTTCACGCGTCATCATATCCAGGTTCATACGCGCCTGGTGCTGCCCGGGGCAGACATGCACGCCAAAGCCAAAGGTGCGCATCTGGCGCCGGGTCTGGGCCGGATCCCTCGTGATATCAAAGCTGTCGGGCTGGTTGAAACAGTCCGGGTCGCGGTTTACCGAGGCCAGCAGGCAGACCACCTTGCTGCCCTGCTTGATCTGCTCTCCTGCCAGCTCCACATCGCACATCGCCGTGCGGCGGGTGTACACCACGGTATTGCGGAAGCGCAGGATTTCCTCCACGGCTGCGGGCACGAGGTCCGGATTGGCTCGCAGCATTTCCATTTGCCGGGGGTGGCGAATCAGTTCGTAGAGGAGCCAGGACAAGGTATTGCGAGTGGTTTCCGTACCGCCGATCATCAAGCCCTGGAAGATGACCCCGTATTCCTCGTCGCTGAGCTTGCGCCCGTCAATCTCTGCGCTTAACAGTTCATTGGTCAGGTCGTCCGCCGGCTGCTGGCGCCGTCGCTGACGAATTCGCACTCACCGCGGTCGATAATGGCGTCGATGATGGCGGTCACCTTGGCCTGCATCATCGGGCGCCGCGCTTCCAGCACTCCGGGTCGGAAGGCGTAATCCACCAGGGCCCGCCGTGAGCGGTGCTCGGGCGGGTCGAGAAAGGTCATCGCCTGGCGCTGCATGGCCAGCAGTTCCTCGGGGAAATCCTCCAGCAGCGGGCCGTAGCTGCTGGAAAATGTGGCCGGGTCGCGCAGTACCGCGTCGATATCGGGCTTGTGCAGCACCAGCCAGTGGCCGCCCGCTGCAAATTCATCGGCCTGCCAGACAATTCGATGCTCTGCACGCAGCCGGGCAATCGCCTCCCGCGGGGTGCCGTGGCTGAAGTTGTCGAGGTGCAGCAAGCTGTCAGGGAAGGGGCAAGTCGTCACGTCATGGATCCGCCATTCATCGGGTCTGCCAAGACGCCCGAGACTAGCATACTCCGCTGCACAGCCGTGAGCCGGAGGACCGCCTCAGGGCTGGCTGAGATACCAGACGGGAAGGTAGGCCAGCAGGTCGCTGCCGATAGCGACCGCACCCAAATCGCGGCTGTCATCCAGATGGCCAGGAATGCCGGCGTCGACCAATCCCAGCAGAGGTATGGAGATATTGGACAGAATCGCTGGCCAGGCTATGCGCCATATTTTGTGGTCTAGCGGGTCTTTACCAGCCATATGTAGTGTTTTGAGAATACCCGGTCTCCTTGTCTGGCGACACCGCCTCAAACCCCCACTAAATCAGCATCTTAGTATTTTTTGCCGGCGAGTTTCGCTATAATTCCCGCGCTCCAAAATGCGGCAGCCAGTCGCGGCTTGGTAAAAACGACTGAAACGAGCGCAAACCTCTTTATTCTCCCTTCTCCAGACGAAGGGCCGCGGATCGGGCCAACCATGGCGTCAGGTGCGTGGATGTCGCAGTTCGATTTTGCGGTAATAAACAGTGGTGGTGCAGTCTCGGTTGGGGGTAAGTCGGTGTTTATGAGGGAGACACGGGAAATGTTGTTGAAAGCGAACAGGCTGTTCAAGCTGGCGCTTGGTCCTGTGCTGATGCTGCTGAGTCTGGCGAGTGCCGGTGCTTTGGCTGCGGGCAGCAAGGTAAACCAGGTAAACATGTCGCCGGGGGTCACGGAAATTGGCCAGAAAATCTACGACCTGCACATGCTGATCTTCTGGATCTGCGTCATTATCGGTGCACTTGTGTTTGCGGTCATGTTCTACTCCATCTATTACCACCGCAAGTCCCGCGGCGTTACGCCCTCGACTTTCCATGAAAGCACCAAAGTGGAAATCGCCTGGACGGTAGTGCCGTTTCTTATCCTTATCGGCATGGCGGTTCCGGCCACCTCCACCCTGCTCGAAATCTACGATTTCGACGATGCCGAGATGGATATCCTGATCACAGGCTATCAGTGGAAGTGGAAGTACGAATATCTGAATGAAGACGGTGAGAACGTGTCTTTTTTCAGCAATCTGCGTACCTCCCAGACTGAAATCTACAACGCCGAGTCCAAGGGCGAACACTACCTGCTGGAAGTCGATGAACCCGTGGTGATCCCCGTGGATACCAAGGTGCGCTTCCTGGTTACCGCCAATGATGTGATCCACTCCTGGTGGGTTCCCGAACTGGCAGTCAAGAAGGATGCCATCCCGGGCTTTATCAACGAAACCTGGACCAAGGCCATGGTTGAGGGCGTCTACCGCGGCCAGTGCGCCGAGCTCTGCGGCAAGGACCACGGCTTCATGCCGGTGGTAGTCAATGTCGTCAGCAGGGAAGAATACGATATCTGGATGGAAGGCAAGAAGAGCGAAGCTGCGGAAATTCGCGAGCTGATGGCTCAGACTTTCACCATGGATGAGCTCATGTCCCGCGGCAAAGCGGTGTACGAGCGCAACTGCCTGGCCTGCCACGGTGCCAATGGCGAGGGTGGGCTTGGCACTCCCATCGCCGGCAGCCCGATAGCCATGGGCGAAGTCGGCGGGCACCTCGAGATAGGTATCAATGGGGTAGCTGGCTCTGCCATGCAGGCATTTGGCGGTCAGATCAATGATGTGGAAATGGCGGCGGTGATCACCTATCAGCGCAACGCCTTTGGCAACAACATGGGCGACATGATCCAGCCCATTGATGTTTACAACCACAAACGGGGCTAATTGGAGGAGTTAACAATGGGCGCTCATCATCACGGTCCCGCCAAGGGCCTCAGTCGGTGGCTGTTTACCACCAACCACAAAGACATCGGAACCATGTACCTGTGGTTCTCCTTTGCCATGTTCATTCTTGGCGGTTCGTTTGCCATGATCATTCGTGCCGAGCTGTTCCAGCCCGGCATGCAGTTGGTTGATCCGCTGTTCTTCAACCAGATGACTACCCTGCACGGTCTGGTGATGGTGTTCGGCGCCATCATGCCCTCCTTCGTGGGCCTGGCCAACTGGATGATCCCGATGATGATCGGGGCGCCGGACATGGCCCTGCCGCGGATGAACAACTGGAGCTTCTGGATCCTGCCTCCGGCGTTCCTGATCCTCGCTTCCACCCTGTTCATGGAAGGTGGTGCGCCGGCATTCGGCTGGACCTTCTATGCGCCGCTGTCGACGACCTATGCGCCGCCCTCGGTCACCTACTTTATCTTCTCCATTCACGTGCTCGGCCTGTCCTCCATTATGGGCTCGATCAACATCATCGCCACGGTGATGAACATGCGCGCCCCGGGCATGACCTACATGAAGATGCCGCTGTTTGTCTGGACCTGGCTGATTACCGCGTTCCTGCTGGTGGCGGTAATGCCGGTGCTTGCGGGCGCGGTGACCATGATGCTGATGGATATCCACTTCGGCACCAGCTTCTTCTCCGCAGCCGGTGGCGGTGATCCGGTACTGTTCCAGCACATTTTCTGGTTTTTCGGTCACCCCGAGGTCTACATCATCATCCTGCCGGCCTTCGGTGTAGTCTCCCAGATCATTCCGGCATTCGCCCGCAAGCCGCTGTTTGGCTACGACTCCATGGTCTACGCCACGGCTTCCATCGCCTTCCTGTCCTTTGTCGTGTGGGCCCACCACATGTACACGGTGGGCATGCCGGTGGCTGGTGAACTGTTCTTCATGTACGCGACCATGCTGATTGCGGTACCTACGGGCGTGAAGGTGTTCAACTGGGTTACCACCATGTGGCGCGGTGCCATGACCTTCGAGACGCCGATGCTGTTCTGCATGGGCTTCCTGGTCCTGTTCACCATTGGCGGCTTCACTGGCCTGATGCTGTCCATTGCCCCGGCTGACTTCCAGTACCATGACAGCTACTTCGTGGTTGCCCACTTCCACTACGTTATGGTGGCCGGTGCGGTGTTCTCCATGAGCGCAGCTGTGTATTACTGGCTGCCCAAGTGGTGTGGCCGCATGTACAACGAAACCATGGGCAAGACCCACTTCTGGATTTCGTTCATCGGCTTCAACATTACCTTTTTCCCGCAGCACTTTGTGGGCCTGGCCGGCATGCCGCGCCGTATCCCCGACTATGCGCTGCAGTTCGCCGATTTCAACATGATCTCCAGTATTGGCGCCTTTATCTACGGCGCTTCACAGATTCTGTTCCTGTACAACGTGGTTGCCACCATCGTCGCCGGCAAGCCCACCAGTGATGAGAAGACCTGGGACGGTGCTGAAGGTCTCGAGTGGACGGTGGCTACACCGGCGCCATACCACACCTTTGAGACACCACCGCAGGTCAGATGAGGAAAGTCGCATGTTGAGAGTGAGCAGAAATCCGATTGTGGACACTGTTGTCAAGCTCGTAACGACAGTGGTCGCGATGTTTGCTTTCGTCTTTGTGGTCATGGTGCCGCTGTACGACGTACTCTGTGACGCCCTTGGCATCAACGGCAAGACGAGTGGAGAGGCCTATACGGCGGTACAGGCGGGTATCGATGAGTCACGCGAGATCACGATCCAGTTTGTCGCCACCAATAATGACGGCATGCCCTGGGAGTTTGGCCCGGCGGTGACCCGCATGGTGGTGCATCCGGGGGCCAGCAACGATACGGTATTCCATGCCCGGAATCCGCTGCCGCAGCCTATGGTCGCCCAGGCGATACCCAGTGTATCGCCATCTCGCGCGGCGGCGTATTTCCACAAGACCGAGTGCTTCTGTTTCAATCAGCAGCCACTGGACGGTGAAACGGCTACAGAGATGCCGCTACAGTTCATCATCGACCAGGACCTGCCTGCGGACATCAAGACGATCACCCTGTCCTACACGATGTTCGATATAACAGACATGGTGGGTGGCGCTGTCGCCGCCCGCTGACGCCCGGCCCGGGGGGGCCGAGTGATTTAAACGGAGAAACACCATGACAACCCAGAGTTCCACAGAGTACGAGAAGTATTACGTACCGGAAAAGAGTAAAATGGCGGTCTGCGCCACGATCGGTTTGATTCTCAGCACCTTTGGCGCTGCCAGCGTCATGAACGATATGACCTTTGGCGACGGGGCGACCACCAGTTCCTGGAGTATCTTCTGGTTCGGCCTGTTTTTCTTTGCCGCGACCCTCTTTGCCTGGTTCCGGACGGCGATCCGGGAAAACATTGCCGGCCTCAACAGTGCCCAGCTGAAGAAGTCCTATGTGCTCGGCATGTTCTGGTTCATCTTCTCTGAGGTTATGTTCTTCTTCGCGTTCTTTGGCGCCCTGTTCTACGTGCGCACTCTGGTTGGCCCCTGGCTGGCGGGTGAGGGCGAAGGCGGCCGCATGAACCACCTGCTGTGGGAGGGTTTCCAGTACGCCTGGCCGATGGCCCAAACCCCGCAGGAAGTCGTGGGGCTGGCCAATCAGCCCGTCGCCAACATGGGCACTTTCCAGAGCTATGAAAAGAGCATGGCGTTCAGTGAAGCTGCCGCGTGGTACCTGTGGCTGCCCATGTGGAACACCATCGTGCTGCTGTCCTCCAGCGTCACCGTCCACATTGCACACATGGGCATACTCGACGGCAACAAGCGCAAGTTCAACATCTGGCTGGGCGTTACCGTGGCCCTGGGCATGCTGTTTGTCGCCCTGCAGATCCTTGAATACTACGAGGCGTACGCACACTTCGGTCTGACCCTGAACTCCGGCATTTACGGCTCGACGTTCTTCATGCTGACCGGATTCCACGGGGTTCATGTGGTCATGGGCATGACCATGCTGTTGATCCAGTGGCTGCGTTCAGTGAAAGGTGGCCACTTCACGGCGGATGATCACTTTGGCTTTGAAGCGTCCAGCTGGTACTGGCACTTTGTCGACGTGGTATGGGTGTTCCTCTTCCTGTTTGTCTATATCCTGTAGCGCGGTCAGTCACTACTCCCCTGCTCCTGGGATGCCAGCGGACGCGGTCCGCCATCCCAGGGGTTCCGGTGGCCCAGCTGGCCGCTGGCCACGCCGTAGACGATCAGGCCTGCGAGCGTGATGGCAAGGCCCAGTCTTACCCCGAGCGAGTGGAATGTTCTGCGCTTGCTTTTGTCGCCCTGGTCGACCATGAGGAAGTAGAACCCGCTTCCCAGGCTGGCAACCAATGCCAGCATCAACACGACGATCGCGATTTTCAACAATGGTCTTCTCCCGGTTCCAAACAGCGCAGTATAAACCAGCCACCCGCCGGACGGCTGCTGCGTACCAGACTTTAACTGAACGGGGCTGAGGCATGGCAGGATTACAACTGGATTTCGAGTGGCGCATCACCCTCGCAACCGTATTGCTGGTACCGACCCTGGTGGCACTGGGTTTCTGGCAGCTTGAGCGCGCCGACGAGAAAGCCGACCTGGAGGCGCGCTGGAGCGTACGTCAGAGCGAAGCGCCGATGCCGCTTGAGTCCCTCCTGGACAATGACCCCGAGCAGCTGGCGTACCGCCGCGTGTCACTGAGGGGAGAATTTCTTGTCGGGCGCTACCTGCTGCTGGACAACCGCATCCAGCAGGGCCGGTTTGGCAACGAAGTAGTCGGACTGCTGGCGCTGGCGGACAGTGATCAGCTGGTGCTTGTGAACCGGGGCTGGGTGCCCAGCGACCCCGCCCGCCTGGTATTGCCGGAGGTGGCAGAGCCTGAGGGCCCCATCGAGCTGACAGGGCATATCTACGTCTCTCCCGGGAAACCGTATTTACTGGGGGAGCAGCAGCTGGCTCCTCCGTGGCCCGTGCGGATTCAGGCACTGGATAATGAGGCCCTGATGCCGCTCCTGGCAACGGTCACCGACGCTGAGCTGTATCCGCACCCGGTGCGCATCGACAGCGGCCAGCCCGCAGCCTTGACGGTCGCCTGGACGCTGATCAATGCCAGCCCGGAAAAGCACCAGGGCTATGCGTTCCAGTGGTTCACCATGGCCGTGGTCCTGGCCTTTTTCTTTCTCCTGCGCAGCTCTAACCTGTGGCAGTTACTTACCCGTAAACGACACGAGGCCTGATCAATGCAGCAACCGGTGACAGCCCCCAACAATGGCAGGATGGTGATGCTGCTCATTGCCGGCATTCCTGTGACCATGGTGCTCGCCGCAACCTGGCTGTGGTGGTTTGTGGTTCGCGGTGATCTGGATATCGTGCAGATGCTGGGCACTGCCAATCGCGGCACCCTGCTGAACCCGCCGCGGGAGCTGGCAGCCGCAGAGCTGGCGGCCCCATCCGGCACGCCGCTGCCCTGGACCAATACTGACCGCCAGTGGACCCTGCTGGTGACGAACAGCAGCGAGGAATGCGCCACCGACTGTGAGTACAAATTGTACCTGACCCGCCAGATTCACATGGCCCTGGGCAAGGAATTCCCGCGTGTGCGGCGGATGCTGGTGACTGACCGGGCCACGAGCGATACGACTCTTGCCGTGGCTGCGCTCAGTGACGGCAAGCCTGCGCCTGCCGATTTCGGTGAGTTCCTGGCCAAGGAGCATGGCGGCCTGTCGGTCATGCGCCTTGGTGTCCCGGCCTGGCCCGCCCTGTTTCCGGAGGCCCAGGCAGCAGCGGAAACCTGGTATCTTGTGGATCCGGCGGGCTGGGTGATGATGGCTTACGCTGAAAATGACAGCTACAAGGATGTGATTTCGGATCTTAAATTCCTGCTGAAGAACTCCGGGGACTGAATGGGTGCCATGACCGATATAACGCTGGCCGGCAAAGCCACCTGGCGCGACTACAAGGAGCTGACCAAACCCAATGTCGTGCTGCTGATGATCCTGACCTCGGTAATCGGGATGTTCATGGCGGTACCGGGCATGGTGCCGCTGGACGCGCTCATTCTGGGTAACCTGGGCATTGCGCTGTGCGCGGGCGCGGCTGCGGCTGTCAACCACCTGGTCGATCAGCGCGTGGACCAGCGCATGGCCCGGACCCGCAAGCGCCCCATCGCCCAGGGCCGGGTCGGGCCGCTGCAAGCCAGCCTGTTTGCCCTGGTGCTGGGTGGCCTGGGCATGGCGATCCTGCTTATCTGGGTCAACGCCCTGACCGCCTGGCTCACCTTTGCCTCGCTGTTGGGATATGCGGTGGTCTATACCATGTTCCTGAAACGTGCCACGCCGCAGAATATTGTTATCGGCGGTCTCGCGGGCGCCGCGCCGCCCCTGCTTGGCTGGACCGCCGTCACCGGCGAGATTCACGGTCACGCCCTGCTGCTGGTGCTGATCATCTTCGCGTGGACGCCGCCCCACTTCTGGGCGCTGGCCATCCATCGCAAGGATGAGTATGCCGCGGTCGACATCCCCATGCTGCCGGTGACTCACGGCGATGCGTTTACCCGGCTGCATATCCTGCTCTACACCATCATCATGTTCCTGATCACTCTGCTGCCCTTCGTCACCCGTTTGAGTGGCCCCCTGTACCTGCTTGGCGCCGTGGTGCTGGGTGCCGGTTTCCTCTATTGGGCAGTGGAGCTGATGCGCAACAGGAATCCTGCGGCGCCGATGGAGACTTTCAAGTATTCGATTGTCTACCTGATGGCCCTTTTTGTGATCATGTTGGTGGATCACTATCTGTTCCCGATGACGACCGCCTGAGGCCCGCTAACCATGAGCAACCACAAGACAGCCGCCCAGACCCGAGGTATCCAGTTCACCGTTATTGGCGTCCTGGTCTTCATACTGATTATCGTTGCCGGATTCGTGAACCGGATCGGCCAGCCGCGAGTGATGTCGCCCGCGGACATGCAGGCCAACGGGGCCTTTTTGCTGCAAACCCCAAGGGATATCGGCGATTTTGAGCTGATCGACCATCGCGGCCAGCCCTTTGTGCCTGCGAGCCTTGAAGGCCAGTGGTCGCTGCTGTTTTTTGGCTTCACCTACTGCCCGGATATCTGTCCTACCACCATGGCGTTTCTGGATCAGTTTGTGACGCAGCTGGAAGGAACCGAGTCCGCGGATACCCAGGTGGTGATGGTGTCGGTGGATCCGGCGCGCGATACGGTGGAGCAACTCGCCAGCTATGTGCCCTTTTTCAATCCGGACTTCACTGGCGTGACCGGGGAGTTTCTCGATCTTCACCGCTTCGCCACTGCGCTCAACACTCCGTTTCGCAAGCTGCCGGGGCAGGATGAAAACTACCTGGTAGATCATGGTTCCAACGTGGTGCTTATCAATCCCCGCGGCGATTACCACGCCTTTTTCAAGGCGCCGCTGGATCTGGCCCAGATGAAGGTGACCTATCGGTCCATGCGCGTGCTGTGGGATCGCTAAGCCGACTGACAGGGGCCCACCATGGCTGAACCGACCGCTCCAATTGTTCTGGTGGACGGGTCTTCGTACCTGTACCGGGCCTTTCACGCCCTGCCTCCCCTGAATACGTCCACCGGCGAACCCACCGGCGCCGTGAAGGGCGTAATCAGCATGCTGCGTCGGCTGCGCAAGGATTACCCGGAGAGCCCCATCGCCGTGGTTTTCGATGCCAAGGGCAAGACCTTTCGCGACGAGCTGTTCGCGGAGTACAAGGCCCAGCGCCCGCCCATGCCCGATGAGCTGCGCAGTCAGGTGGAACCCATCCACGCCATTGTCCGCGCCATGGGGCTGCCGCTGATCTGCGAGCCGGGTGTGGAGGCGGACGACGTTATTGGCACGCTGGCCCGGGAAGCCAGCCGCCAGGGCCGCCCGGTGGTGATCTCCACTGGCGACAAGGACATGGCGCAGCTGGTGGACGCCAACACTACGCTGGTGAATACCATGACGGACAGCCGTCTGGACGAGGCCGGTGTACAGGAGAAGTTCGGCATTCCGCCTTCCCTGATCATTGATCTGCTCGCGCTGATGGGCGACAAGGTCGACAATATTCCCGGCGTTCCCGGCGTCGGCGAGAAGACTGCCCTGGGGTTGCTGCAGGGGATCGGCGGTCTCGATGAAATATACGCTGGTCTGGACCTAGTGGCGGCACTGGAATTGCGCGGTGCCAAAACGATGGCTGCGAAGCTTGCGGCGGAGAAAGAGCGTGCCTATCTCTCCTACCAGCTGGCCACGATCAAGACCGATGTGCCCCTGGCAGAAACCATAGCCGAGTTGCGCAATGGGGAGCCGGACCTGCAGGCCCTTCGAGAGTGGTTCACCCGCCTGGAGTTCCGCAGCTGGCTGGAAGAGCTGCTGGACGGAAGCACGGAGAGCGGGCCGCGCCAGGGCGATGGTGCGCTCGAGGAGCAGGTTGCCGGCAGCTGGGAGATTGTCACCCGCCAGGCCGATCTGGACCGTTGGCTGGCCCTGTTACAGGGCGCCGAACTGTTCGCCTTCGATACCGAGACCACCAGCCTGCGCTACATGGAGGCCCGCATCGTCGGTGTCTCCTTCGCCGTCGAGCCCGGCCAAGCGGCCTACGTGCCGCTGGGCCATGATTATCCCGGCGCCCCCGACCA